>NZ_AJVM01000028.1:0-16758 GCF_000281735.1 Rhizobium sp. AP16
GGCGGCCGCCGTGATCGCGTTTTTCCACGGTTGGAACGAGTACGTGTTTGCGCAGACGCTGGTCAGCAGCGAGAGCTTGCACACGGCCTCGGTTGGCCTTGCCGGTTTCGTGGGGGAACTTTCAACCCCTGTTCATGCGGTGATGGCGGTCGGCGTCATCTACACGCTCCCCGCCGTATTATTTTACCTGCTCGTTCAGCGCTATGTCGTCGCCGGCATGACCGCTGGAAGCGTCAAGGGCTGAGATAAGGTCTGAAATCAATGTCATCCATCAAATTCGACAGCATCACCAAGAGCTTTGGCGCCAAGGAAGTCATCAAGAACATCGATTTCGAGGTGGCCGACGGCGAATTCCTCGTGCTGCTTGGACCGTCCGGCTGCGGAAAATCGACGTTGCTGCGCATGCTGGCCGGGCTTGAAACCATATCGGGCGGCCAGATATTGCTGGACGAACGGCGGGTGGACAATCTGCCGCCGAGCGAGCGTGACATGGCATTCGTCTTCCAGTCCTACGCGCTTTATCCGCATCTGAACGTTCGCCGCAACATTACGTTTCCCCTGCTCATGAAGCAGTTCCGCTGGTGGTATCACCTGCCGATCATCGGTTCCTGGGCCAAACGCAAGATCGAAGGCTCCGCCGAGGTCAAAGGCCTTGTCGACCGAACGGCAAAGATCCTCGCCTTGACGCCGATGTTGGAGCAATTCCCAAGGACACTTTCCGGTGGGCAACGTCAGCGCGTCGCACTCGGCCGGGCGATGGTCAGACAGCCGGAAGTGTTCCTGATGGATGAGCCTCTGTCCAATCTCGATGCAAAGCTGCGAACCTCGATGCGCGCGGAAATCTCCAAGCTTCATCAGGAAATCGGCGGCACCTTCGTCTACGTGACCCACGACCAGGTGGAGGCGATGACGATGGGCACGAAGATCGCATTGATGCGGGATGGCGTCGTCCAGCAATTCGGTTCGTCACGCGAGATCTATACAGATCCGGCAAACGTCTACGTCGCGCGCTTCATCGGCACGCCGCCGATGAACCTGATCGAGATGGACCGGAGCGGACAGATCGGTCAGACGAATGTCGGGCTGCCCGCCACACTTGCCTCGGCTGCGGCAAAAGAGCAAGGCAAGGTGCTTCTGGGTATTCGCCCTAACGCCATTACGATCAGCGGCGCTATCGATGAACATGGTATTTCCGGATCAGTGACCATGGTCGAGCACATCGGTGCCGAATCCATTATTGCCGTCAAGCTCGATGGGGCAAAGACAGTACACCGGGAAGACGGCGAACTTGATGCGGTCATGGTAACCCAGCCGGGTTACACGTCTCTCAAGGCGGGCGATGCCGTCAGCCTGGTTCTTAATCTGGCGGAAGCTGTGGTGTTTTCAGCCGCCTCCGGTCAGCGCCTTCGATAGGGGCGCTGACATCCTTGTTGTCGCTACGAAGCAACCAGGGACTCCAGACTGCTGTCCAATATCGATGGGTCGATCTTGCGCTCGATCGTGTCAAACATGCCGTCCACAAAGCCGATCAGCGCATCGGAGGCTTCGACAGCCTGTGTCACGTTGCGTTTGGCGATCGCTTCCAGAACGGCGATATGCGTGTCGATCGTCCCGGCAAGGCTCTCTGCACCGCCGATATTGGTGTGATGAATCAGTCCTATACGGCGAAACAGCGTGTGGAGCGGGCGCAGCGTATGTTCGAGAAAGGGTTCGCCGGCAGCGAGCAGGATCAACTTGTCGATCCGCCGGTCAAAGACGTTGAAGTCGCCTATGGTCATCGTCTCGCGCTGTTCCTGAAGGACGCGCGTTATGTGCATCATCTGCGAACGGTGCGTTGCGGTCGAATGTTCCGAGGCAAGCGTGACCACGAAACGCTCGAGATCGCGGCGCAACCGCAGAAGCATTCGCTCCCGCGCAAGGTCAATCGGCGCAATCTGCAGGCCCTGCCGTGGATGGATAATGACCAGCGTGTCGGCCGCAAGCTTGCTCACCGCCTGATGCACCGGCGTGCGGCTGAAACCGGTAATATCGACCAGATCCTGGATTGCCAGAAAACTGCCGGGCTTCAGTTCGCAGCTGATAATCCGGTTCTCAAGCTGCTCATAGGCCAATTCGACGAGGTTGACGGAGTTGCGTCGCTTCGATGGGCTGGTCGGCTCCACCTTCTCGACCACTTTGAGCTGTTTGCGTTTTCCGGCCATTCCATCATCCCAAACTCTTTGCCTCAGCATAACGTCTAACGGCCGGAACGCAAAAAATTATTTCAAAAAATGTTGTGATATTTTACAAAGCGAAATATGCTGTATGAGCTTGATCGGGGAGGGCGTTGGTGAGGTCCCCGGTGGGTTAATGCATGAAGCTGGTGGAGAAGAGCGGCCAGGCTCTGTCGCTCAAGCCGAGGAGGAGTATCCCTTGATTATTACGCGCATCGAGACCCTGCGGACTTTGGAATTTGCCAATGTCCTGTGGGTTCGCATTCACACGGACGCCGGCATTATCGGGCTTGGCGAGACCTTCTATGGCGCCGGTGCCGTCGAGGCCCATATCCACGACACGCTGTCTGTCCGCCTGATTGGCAAGAATCCGCTTCATATCGAAGCGCTGCATAAGGAAATGCTCAACCTGCCGATGGCGCAATCGTCGACAGGCGTCGAGTATCGGGCGGCCTCGGCAATCGATATCGCGCTTTGGGACCTGTTCGGAAAGGTCTGCGAACTCCCGGTACACCAGATGCTGGGCGGCGTCTGCCGCGACAAGCTGCGTATCTACAATACCTGTGCCGGCTATGGCTATGTGCGCTCCAACAATATCAAGCCGGTTTCGAACTGGAATTTCAGTAAGAGCGAAGCGGCCGGTCCCTATGAGGACCTGGAAGGCTTCATGACCGATGCGGGCGCATTGGCCGAAAATCTGCTGGAAAGCGGCATCAACGCGATGAAGATTTGGCCGTTCGATCCTGCGGCTATCGAGAACCATGGTCTCTACATCTCGGCCGAGCAGATGAAGCAGGCCATGCGGCCTTTCGAACAGATCCGCAAGGCCGTCGGCGACAAGATGGATATCATGGTTGAGTTCCATTCGCTGTGGAACCTGCCGACCGCGATGAAGATTGCCCGTGCGCTCGAGCCCTATGCCCCCATGTGGTATGAGGATCCGATCCGAATGAACTCACCGCAGGCGCTGGCCGAATATGCCCGCTCGACGGATGTCTGGGTCTGCGCCAGCGAGACGCTCGGTTCGCGTTTCCCCTACAAGGATATGCTCGATCGCGATGCCGCCCATGTCGTCATGGTTGATCTGTGCTGGACGGGCGGGCTGACGGAAGGCCGCAAGATCGCCTCGATGGCGGAAACCTACCATCGGCCGTTTGCACCGCACGACTGCATTGGACCTGTCGGTTTTGTCGCCGCCGTCCACATGTCGTTCAGCCAGCCGAATACATTGATCCAGGAATCGGTCCGGGCCTTTTACACCGGCTGGTACAAGGAACTGGTGACCGCTGTGCCGCGCATCGAAAACGGCTATGTCTATCCGATGGAAGGGCCGGGGCTTGGCGTCGATCTGCTGCCGGCAGTATTCGAGCGGTCCGACCTCGTCGTTCGCAATTCGCAAGCCTGAGGAATAATCATGTCAGCCAAACTTTTCGATCTGAGCGGCAAGACCGCATTGGTGACGGGTTCATCGCGCGGCCTTGGACGCGCGATTGCCAGCGGCCTGGGTGCTGCCGGTGCTCGCCTCGTCCTCAACGGCTCCGATGCCGGCAGGCTTTCAAAGGCTGCCGCCGAGCTGCGAGCCGAAGGGCTCACCGTGGATGAGGCGCCATTCGACATCACCGACGAAGCCGCCATCGTTGCGGCTTTCGAACGGTTTGACGAAGAGGGTCTTGCGATCGATATCCTCGTCAACAATGCCGGCATTCAGTTGCGCAAGCCGATGGTGGAACTGACGACGCCCGAATGGCAGAAGGTCATCGACACCAATCTGACCAGCGCTTTCGTGATCGGTCGCGAGGCTGCCAAGCGGATGATAGGCCGCGGCCATGGCAAGATCATCAATATCGGCTCGCTGACGAGCGAACTGGCGCGCGCGACCGTTGCTCCCTATACCGTTGCAAAGGGCGGCATCAAGATGTTGACCCGGGCAATGGCGGCTGAGTGGGCAGAACATGGCGTGCAGGCCAATGCGATCGGCCCGGGCTATATGCTTACCGATATGAACGAAGCATTGGTCAACAATCCGCAATTCGATGCCTGGGTGAAGGGTCGTACCCCGGCCAAGCGTTGGGGCCGACCGGAAGAACTTATCGGGACGGCCGTTTTCCTGGCATCCGAAGCATCCGGCTATGTCAACGGCCAAATCATATATGTCGATGGCGGGATGCTGTCCGTCCTTTGAAGTTCACACCGAAATTAATGGACGCGCTTCAGTCGATGCGTGTTCTCATCAGCGGGAGGTCGCCATGCGTGGCGTCATATTGCATGCGCCCAAGGATCTGAGGATCGAACCGATCGAGGTGGTCAAGCCTGGCCCCGATCAAGTTCGCATCCGCATCAATGCCGGCGGGATTTGCGGATCCGATCTTCACTATTATCACCATGGCGGCACCGGCCTGATCCGTCTCAAGCAGCCGATGGCGCTTGGCCATGAGATCGCGGGAACCATCGAAGAGGTAGGCAGCAGCGTCTCGCATCTGGTTCCCGGCATGCGCGTCGCGGTCAATCCGAGCGGCCCGTGCCATCGCTGCGAATATTGCCTGCAGGGTGCCCATAATCAGTGCCTCGACATGCAGTTCATGGGGAGCGCCATGCGAATGCCGCATGCGCAGGGCGGCTTCAGGCAGAACATCACCGTCAGCGCCACCCAGGCAATCCCGATTGCCGCCAGTGTCACCATGGCCGAAGCAGCCGTGGCGGAGCCGCTCGCCGTCTGCCTGCATGCGGCCAAACAGGCCGGATCCCTGATGGGCAAACGTGTTCTTGTCACTGGCGCCGGTCCCATCGGGTCTTTGGCTGTCTTGGTTGCGCGCTATAGCGGCGCCAGGGAAGTCGTCGCAACCGACATTGGCGATTTTGCACTGCAGACGGTCGCGGCGCTCGGCGCCAGCAAGACCATCAACACATCTAGGGACCCCGACGCCCTCGAACCTTATAAGAAAGGCAAAGGGACATTCGATGTTCTATTCGAAGCATCGGGCAATCAGGCCGCACTCAACGGCGCTTTACCGGCAATCCGGGCAGGCGGCATCATTATCCAGCTGGGTTTGGGTGGTGATATCAGCATTCCCATCAATATGATCGTGACCAAGGAATTGCAGTTGCGCGGCACATTCCGTTTCGATGAGGAATTCCAGCTTGCAGTCGATCTGATGGGCCGCAAGCTTATCGACGTCAAGCCGCTGATCACCAATACGCTTCCCTTCGAAGAGGCTGATGCAGCCTTCCAGCTGGCGTCCGACAAAACCAGGGCAATGAAGGTTCAGCTGTCTTTCTGACTATCAGGTGAGAAGAGCAAAGTGGTGGTTCGCTCCTCGGCGGGTTTTTCCGTTGAACGAATGGAGAATTTGCCGCGAAGTTCGGTACGTTCATGCTGTCGGCTGTTCTGATCGGGCCTCCGTTGCCATCGGAGCATCTGCGCCGGCAGTCGGTGCGGGCTTAGGAGGTAGAAGCAGATAACGTTAAGAAAGATGCCATCTTCTTCCGTTCGGGGATGACAAGGCGGAACATGCCCCTATTCTTTAGGGACAATCATTTTCTTCATTCCGGATTTCGGCATCATCCAATTTAGATAATATCCCTGGGAGGACATCATGACGCGCGCAGTGGTCATTGGAGCGACAGGTCATGTCGGCACTTATCTCGTGCCGCGACTGGTCGAGGCTGGACATGAGGTGGTTACGATCAGCCGTGGCCAGGCGAAACCCTATTCGCCGAACCGGGCTTGGGATGATGTCGAACAGTTGACGATGGATCGTGGTGCTATGGAGAAGGACGGCAGTTTCGGGCCAGCGATCCGCGCGCTGAAGGCCGATATCGTCATCGACATGATCTGTTTCACCTTGGAGAGCGCCAAACATCTGGCGGAAGCGCTCACTGGCCATGTCGGCCATTTCCTGCATACGGGCACCATCTGGACGCACGGTTACCCCACCATAGTGCCGACACTTGAGGAAGCGCCGAAGCGGCCGTTCGGTGAATACGGAATCCAAAAAGCCGCCATCGAGACCTATCTACTGGCGGAGGCGCGCAGCAAGGGCTTTCCGGCCACGCTGATCCATCCCGGCCATATCGTCGGCCCCGGCTGGGCGCCGCTCAACCCGGCCGGTCATTTCAATCTCTCAGTCTTTTCGACGTTGGCGCACGGCAAAACGCTCGCATTGCCGAATTTCGGCTTGGAAACGGTCCACCATGTCCATGCTGACGATGTCGCCCAGATGTTCATGGGCGCGATTGCCAATTGGCGGGTCTCGACGGGCGAGAGCTTTCATGCGGTCTCGGGCGGTGCGCTGACGCTCAGAGGCTATGCCGAAGCGATGTCACGCTGGTTCGGCCACGAACCGAAGCTGGAATTTCTTGCCTATGACAAGTGGGCAGAAGGCCAGACGCCGGAGGATGCGACGGCGACCTGGGAGCATATCGCCCGCAGTCCGAATTGCTCGATCGCCAAGGCCGAACGTCTTCTTGGCTATGCGCCGCGCTATACCTCGCTGCAGGCCGTGCAGGAATCGGTGGCGTGGCTGATGGCGAATGGGCGGATTGGGTAGCGGCGCTCGCCTATCGAGGAGGCTATCGCCGCAGCCAGGCTTCCATTCCTCTTGCCGCTGCACGTCCGCTGGCGAAGCAGGCGGTGAGAAGATAGCCGCCGGTCGGCGCTTCCCAGTCGAGCATCTCCCCGGCGACAAACACGCCGGGAAGGGCTTTCAACATAAATCCGTCGTCGATACCGTCCCAGCGGATGCCGCCGGCCGAGGAGATGGCCTCGGCGATGGGGCGTGGCCGCAGCAGCGAGATCGGCAGGGTCTTGATCAGCCGCGATAGCTGCACCGAATCTGCAAGCGTGGCGGGAGGAGCTAGCTCCCGCAGCAACGCTGCCTTGACGCCTTCGATCCCCGCGCCTTTGCGCAGGCGATTGGAGAGGCTGGCCTTTGCATCCTGCCGCGCGAGGTCGCGCGACAGCCGCTCCATCGTCCTGCCGGGCGCGAGGTCGACCAGCAGTGCGGCCTTGCCGTCGCCGACAAGCCGGTCGCGCAGGCTGGCGGCGTGCGCGTAGACAAGGCTGCCTTCGATGCCGTGTTGGGAAATGACAAATTCGCCGGGAAAGGTCCCGGTATCGGATGTCGCCGTGACCGCCTTCAGCGGCACGCCGGCGAAACGCTCCTTGAAAACCGTGCTCCAAGCGACGTCGAAGCCACAATTGGCGGATCGGAAATCGCCGATGTCGACGCCTTTATCTCGTAGCAAAGCGGTCCAACCGGCGTCCGAACCGAGCCGCGGATAGCTGGCACCGCCGAGTGCGAGCAGAGCGGCGTCGCATCGGATAGTCTCACGGCCTTTCGGTGTCTCGAAGATGAAGCCGTCTTTCGCGAAGCCCGACCAGCGATGCCGCGTCAAAATCCTGACGCCTTGCGCCTCCAGCCTGCCAAGCCAGGCGCGCAGCAGCGGCGAAGCTTTCATGGCTTTCGGAAAGACGCGGCCCGAGGTGCCGGTGAATGTCTCCGTGCCGAGCCCTGCTGCCCAGTCCGTGATATCGTCGGGCGTGAAGGCTTCAAGGGCAGGGCGCAGCCGTTCGGAGGCAGAGCCGAAGCGATTGGCAAAGCGGGCAAAATCCTCGGAATGGGTGATGTTGAGGCCGGATTTCCCCGCCAGCAGGAATTTGCGCGCAACCGTCGGCATGCTGTCATAGACGGTGACCTGATGGCCGGAAAAAGACAGCACCTCAGCCGCCATCAGACCGGCTGGCCCGCCACCGATGATCGCGATTTGTTTATCTGTCATGGAGCCGTCCGACGCTGGTTCATTTTTGTTCTCTTGGGCCGTGCAGCCAGCGAAAGCAAGGTGGTTTTGCTGTTCGGGATAGCTTGCCCGTGAGGTGGATGCGCTGATTTGGATAGCAAGGACCCGGCAGGCTACGGCGCTTTCGCGACCATGCTAGGCTGGATAAATTTATATAACCATGTAGTTACTCAGGTCCCCGATTTCCGAGAGGCTGTCAACTTGCGCGATGATCGGGTACTTGTCGGTGACGAGAAGGCCGCATCGGCCTTGCCGAATGTAGCCGGGAACCTTGATGTCTGAAGCCAAAACCGCAAAGAGCAGATCGAAGAGCGTTGATATCGAAGTCGCCGATCAGGCGGTGTCGAGTGCGCCCGTAGAGCGGCCACGGCTTCGGGATGCCGAGCGCACCAGCAAGGCGATCCTGGCGGCGGCGACCAAGGAGTTTGCCGAGCGCGGCTATGGCGGCGCCCGTGTCGATGCCATTGCCGAGCGCGCCAAGATCAACAAGCGCATGCTCTATCACTATTTCGGCGGCAAGGACGCGCTCTATGTCGCTGTCCTCGAAGGCAGCTACGTTGCTATCCGTTCGGCGGAAGCAAGGCTTGATCTCTCGCATCGCAGCCCCAGCGAGGGCATGCGGGAGCTGGTTGTTTTCACGTGGAAATATTTTCTGGATCACCCGGAATTCCTCGGCATTCTCAGCACGGAGAATATGCAGAAGGCCCGCTTCCTGAAGCGCTCGGCCCGAATTTTCGAGCTGCATTCGCCGTTGGTCGCGGAGATTTCCGGTCTGCTCGACCGTGGCGTTGCCACCGGCGATTTCCGGTCTGGCTGCGATCCCGTCAAGATCTATATGAGCATTGCGGCGCTTGGCTCCTTCTTTCTGACGAACCGCTGGACGCTGTCGACGATCTTTCAGCGAAACCTCTCCGAAAAATCGGAAATCGATGCCTGGGGCGAGCATATCATCGAGGTCATCTTCGCCTATCTGCGCCCCTGAGAGCCCGGATCGGCCAATTCAAGAAAATCTGCATAATTGCCGTCGCGATCGCTGACGACGATCGTTGACAGAGCCGCATTGTCGTGTCAGTCATGTAACTATATAGTTATTTACGGGAGGAATGACTTATGGCGACAAAGCCGATCGGCATCATCATGCACGGCATTACCGGCCGCATGGGGTACAATCAGCATCTGGTGCGTTCGATCCTGGCGATCCGCGATCAAGGCGGCGTGCAGCTCGCAAACGGCGACAGATTGATGCCCGAACCGATCCTTGTCGGCCGCAACGCCGAGAAGATCGCGGAGATTGCCCGCAAGCACGGTGTCGCCAAGACGACCACTGACCTCGATGCCGCGCTTGCCGATCCGAACAACACGATCTTCTTCGACGCCGGCTCGACGCAGATGCGTGTCTCCCTGCTGGAGCGGGCGATTGCCGCCGGCAAGCATGTCTATTGTGAAAAGCCGATTTCTGAGACGCTGGACGAGGCGCTGTCGGTTGCCGTCTCGGCAGAACGGCGTGGCATCAAGAACGGCGTGGTGCAGGACAAGCTCTTCCTGCCCGGTCTTCGCAAGATCGCCATGCTGCGTGACAGCGGCTTTTTCGGCAAGATCCTCTCGGTGCGCGGCGAGTTCGGCTATTGGGTCTTTGAAGGTGATTGGGGCGTGAAGGCGCAGCGGCCATCGTGGAATTACCGCAAGGCCGAGGGCGGCGGCATGATCCTCGATATGCTGCCGCATTGGCGCTATGTGCTCGACAATCTCTTCGGCGAGGTCAAAGCCGTGAGCTGCTACGGCGCGACGCATATTCCAAGCCGCGTTGACGAAAATGGCAATACCTACATCGCCGATGCCGACGATTCTGCCTATGCCACCTTCGAGCTCGAGGGCGGCATCGTCGCCCACATCAATTCCTCCTGGGCCGTGCGCGTGCGCCGTGACGATCTCGTCACTTTCCAGGTCGACGGTACGCATGGCTCTGCGGTCTGTGGCCTGATGCGCTGCTGGACGCAGCATCGCGTCAACACGCCGAAGCCGGTGTGGAATCCGGATCAGCCACAGACGATCAATTTTTTCGACACCTGGGACGAAGTGCCGGACACACAGGTCTTCGACAATGGCTTCAAGGCGCAGTGGGAGGGCTTCCTGCGCCATGTCGCCGAGGATGCGCCGTGGAAATTCACGCTTCGTGAAGGTGCCAAGGGCGTTCAGCTCGCCGAACTTGCTCAGAAGAGTTGGGTCGAGCGTCGCTGGATCGACGTTCCCACGCTTGCCGCGCGCTAGGAGGTCGAGATCATGACCAAGACCCTTCGTTTGCCCACGGCTGACGGCAAGCTTGCCGATTTTACCGTCGTCAACACGCCGCTCAGCCCGCCGGAGCGTCCGGCCGGTGGCCATCTGTTCAATCGCGTCGCCTATGCGGCCGCCCATGTCGTCGTCGATCCGCTCGCCGATAACGATCCTTGGCTCGACCGGAATATCGATTGGGAACGCACGATCGCATTTCGCGAATATCTCTGGGATCTCGGTCTCGGCGTGGCGGAAGCCATGGACACGGCGCAGCGCGGCATGGGCCTCGACTGGACCGGCGCCAAGGAGCTGATCACCCACGCACAGTCGGCCGCCCGTAATCGTTCGGACGCGCTGATCGCCTATGGCGCCGGGACAGATCATCTCGCTCCCGGTCCCGACGTTACCATCGATGACGTCATCCGGGCCTATGAAGAACAGGTTGCCTTCGTCGAGGGGCAGGGCGGACGCATCATCCTGATGGCGAGTCGTGCGCTTGCCGCCGCCGCCAAGGGGCCGGATGACTATATCCGCGTCTATAACCGCATTCTCGGACAGGTGAAGCAACCGGTGATGATCCACTGGCTTGGCTCGATGTTCGATCCGGCGCTGGCGGGCTATTGGGGCTCGTCCGACGATATGCGCGCCATGGAGACGGCGGTCGCCATCATCAACGACAACGCCTCCAAGGTGGATGGCGTCAAGATCTCGCTGCTGTCGGCCGAAAAAGAGATCGTCATGCGCCGCCGCCTTGATCCCTCAGTCAAGATGTATACCGGCGACGATTTCAACTATGCCGAATTGATCGCCGGTGACAGCCAGGGCTATTCGCACGCGCTGCTCGGCATCTTCGACGCCATTGCGCCGGCGGCAAGTGCGGCTTTGTCCAAGCTCGCGCAGAACGATCTCGATGCCTTTCACCGGATACTGGCGCCGACGGTCCCGCTGTCGCGCCACATCTTCAAGGCGCCGACCCGCTTCTACAAGACCGGCGTCGTCTTCCTCGCCTATCTCAACGGTTTCCAGGATCATTTCCAGATGCTGGGCGGCCAGCAGAGTACGCGCTCCATCGTGCATCTTTCGGAACTCTTCCGCTTGGCGGATACGGCGCGGGTCCTCAGGGATCCGGATCTTGCCGTGCAACGGATGAAGACGATCCTTGCAACGGTCGGCGTCGCCTAGTCGAGGACAGGATCTGGGAGGATCATCAGAATGGCTATATCGGGCCTTTCCATCAATCTTGCGACCGTGCGCCAGCAATATGACATGCGCCAGGCGGTCGAGGCCTGCCTGAAGCAGGATATTGTCGCGATCGCGCCCTGGCGCGATCAGGTGCATAAGATCGGCCTTTCCGAGGCTGCAAAGATCGTGGCTGATAACCGGCTGCAGGTGACTGGCCTTTGCCGTGGCGGCATGTTTCCGGCGGCCGATGCCGAGGGTTTGAAGGCTGCGATCGACGACAACAAGCGGGCGATCGACGAGGCGGCGGCGCTGAACGCCGATTGCCTTGTGCTTGTCGTCGGCGGCCTGCCCAAGGGGTCGAAAGACATCGGCCAAGCCCGGGAAATGGTGGCCGATGGCATCGCGACAATCCTGCCGCATGCCCGCTGTGCCGGCATTCCCCTGGCGATCGAGCCGCTGCATCCGATGTATGCCGCCGACCGCGCTTGCGTGAACACGCTGGAACAGGCGCTCGACATTTGCGATGTTTTGGGTGAGGGCGTCGGCGTTGCCATCGACGTCTATCACGTCTGGTGGGATCCGAAACTTTACGAGCAGATCGCCCGTGCTGGCGCCAATGGCCAGATCCTGGCGCACCATATCTGCGATTGGCTGGTGCCGACCACGGACCTTCTGCTCGATCGCGGCATGATGGGCGACGGCGTCATCGACCTGAAGCGCATCCGCGCCGCCATCGAGAAAGCCGGCTTTCTCGGCGCACAGGAGGTGGAAATCTTCTCGGAAGCGAACTGGTGGAAAAGGCCAGGCGAAGAGGTGCTCTCCACCTGCGTTGATCGTTTCCGCACCGTTTGCTAACGCGAGCTATAAGTATCGAAAAACATAAAAATACCGGGCCACTTCTGGCCCGGCAAATATTGAAGACGTGATTGAGACGGCTTATTCGGCCGAAACGATCTTGCCACCTTCCCACTTGAAGAGCGAGAAGCTCTGCGAGGTGAGGTCGCCGGTTTCGCCGTAGGTGACTTTGCCGATGGCGGTGTCGATCGGTTCGCCGGTCTTTAGGGCGGTGCCAACAGCTTCCGCGTCGTCGGCCTTGCCAGCCTTTTCGATGCCGGCTTTCAGCACCTGCACGGCGGCATAGGCGTTGAGCGTAAAGGCTTCCGCCGGAATGTTGCGTGCCTTCAGGGCAGCGACGGCGCTCTGCGAATCCGGGTTCTTCAGGGCGTCGGACGCATTGGTGAAGATCGTACCGGCAGCGGCCTCATTGGCGATCGCCCAATATTCGCTGTTGGACAGGCCGTCGCCGCCGATGATCGTCGCCTTGACGGAGATGTCCTTCAGCTGGCGGGCAAGCAGACCGGCTTCCGGGTGATAGCCACCGAAATAGATCACGTCGACACCGGCCTGTTTCAGTTTTGCTGTCAGCGCGCTGTAGTCCTTTTCGCCCGGGGTCAGGGAATCGTTGATGACCTCCGTCACGCCGCCCTTGTTGAGGGTGGCCTTGAAGGCGTCCGCCAGGCCCTTGCCGTAGGCGCCCTTGTCGTTGAGGATGGCGATCTTCTTGTCCTTGAAGTTCTTCACCACGTAGTCGGCTGCGACGGTGGCCTGCTGGTCATCGCGGCCGCAGGTGCGCAGGATGTTGGTGAGGCCGCGATTGGTCAGGTCCGGAGCGGTCGCAGTCGGCGTCACCATCAGGATGCCGTTTTCAGAGAGTGCGTACGAAACCGGAATGGCGACGCCCGAGGTCACAGGACCAACGACGAAACGAATGCTGTCGCCGACGAAACCGTTGGCAACGGAGACGCCCTGCTTCGGATCGCCGGCATCATCGCCGAGCTTCAGGACGAGCTTCTGGCCGAGAACGCCACCGCTCTTGTTGATTTCGTCAACGGCGGTCTCTGCGCCATTCTTGACCTGATCGCCATAGGCGGCGACGGGGCCGGTCAGCGGCGCGATCAGGCCGATGGTGATATCGGCATGCGCAAGCGGCGCAAAGGCCAGCGAGGCGACGAAGGTCGCAGCCGTCAATGTCTTCAGACTCATTTTCTCTCTCCTCGGATGGGCACGGCAGCGCCCTTTGAACCCGCCGCAATGGCCTGTCATGACGCGCGAACTGCCGCAAGGCGCCCTGAATTGGAGACAGGAAGTTACATCGAGGCCGATGAACGCTTTCGGACATTTTTGACCTCAAAAGCGCTCATAAGGGTAGTTTCTGTAGGAATATTAGTACGATTCCGCAAGAAAATAACCGTGAGGAAGACAATTTTGACGCGTTTTCGCGAGTTCTTACTAAAGATTCGCCCCTGGAATTTGACGGGTTAGAGCGGCTTTTGACCGCCATCAGCTCCGTTGCGGGCAGTGTCCCAGCTCCCGGTCATCAGGGAACTGGGCGACCAGCCGTCCTCGTGGAATTTCCAGCGTAGCGGCAAGGTGCCCGGACGACGGATGATCTTGCGTGGCGTGAAGCGCCATAGGCGCTCCGCCCCTTGAAAGGCTGATATTTCCGGCGAATCGAGGATCACTTCCGCCTCGCCGGTGAGTTGCAGCAGTTCGCCGCTGTTGAAATCCGCAAAGACCAGTCCCGCCTTCGGATTGATGACGATATTGCCGAGCGTGTTGAAGAACAGATTGCCGGCAAAATCCGGAATGGTCAGTACGCCGTCGCCACCGATACGCACAAACCCTGCTTTGCCGCCGCGATGCGACACATCCACCTGTCTTTGCCCATCCTTGCGGTCAACATAGGAGCCAACGAAAAAGGTGTCGGCGCCAGCGATCATTTCTTTTGCCTTGGCGTCGAGTTCGACCAGATGCCATGCCTGTTGATCCGTCTCCTCGGACGGATCGCGGACGAAGGTGAAATCCCGCAGCTGGATATATCTGGGACAGTTGCCATAGGCCTGACCGACAGCGACATCGAAGCCATCGTCCCCATGTCGGACGATCGTGCCGTTTAAGCGATTGCGGCGGCGGGTATGAAGCTCGATCCCCAGCATCCCTATGGCATCGCCATCCTCCATGCCCGCATCGGCGGGATCTGCCGGATCACGGGCAAGGTCGACGCTCAGCGTATGGATGTCGGGGCTATGCAGAAAGCCCGGACGGGCGGCCCGCAGCGTCGCCCAGACGTCGCCTTGAGCATCGACACTGCCGAGCACAATGAACGGCAGTTGCGGATAGAAGTCGCGGTGCTGGTCGATCAGATGATCGCGCAGCACGCGCTGGCCGACTTCGCCCATTCGCTCCGCCACCCCGACCGTTTTCTGCAACTCGATTTCCCCGGCATGCCAGGGAGGGACATCTTCAGCTTTGTCGGCGGTTAACATGATCTGACCTTTCAACGAGCCTTAGGCCACGTCGGCAATGCCGATTGGGGTTTTCTGGAAGGGATAGAAGCCTGGCAAAGCCTCGATGCGGGCAAGCCAGGCGGTGACGTTGTGATACCGGAAGCGATCGACATTGCCCTCTGGTGCGCGGGCGATGTAGCTGTAGAGCGCGACATCGGCGATCGTCGGATGATCGGCCGCGATCCATTGGCGGCTGGCAAGCTCCGCGTCGATCAGCGTCAGAATGGCATGAGCGCGAGCGATTACTTCCTCCGCATCGAATTTGGCGCCGAAGACGGTGACGAGGCGGGCGGCGCAAGGGCCGTAGGCGATTTGGCCCGAGGCCACCGAAAGCCAGCGCTGCACGGCCGCAGCGCCAACCGCGTCGTCCGGTAGCCAGCCCTTTTCAGCGTATTTTTTGGCGAGATAGACCAGAATGGCGGTGGAGTCGGCGATAATGACGCCGTCGTCATCCAGCAGAGGAACCTGTCCGAAAGGATTGAGCGCCAAGAACGCCGGGGTCTTGTGTTCGCCCTTGGAGAGGTCGAGCTCAACGATATCGGTATTGACGCCGATCAACGAGAGGAACAGGCGGGCGCGGTGGGAATGACCAGACAGCGGATGGAAATAGAGCTTCATGTTTAGTCTCCGGATTGAGGGGGTGGACCCGGGCCAAACATGATTGTTTCCACCTGAGAACAGAAGTACGATTGCAAGCAAGAAACAATTCCATAATTTGAAATAATTTCGATTGTGGCAGGAGGCGCAGTTGGACAGGCTGCAATGCATGAAAGTGCTGGTGAAAGTGGCCGATGTCGGCAGTTTCGCTGCTGCGGCGCGGCAGTTGCACATGAGCCCGCCGGTCGTGACCCGTGCGATCGCCTTCCTGGAAGAGGTGACCGGCGCGCGGTTGTTCCTGCGCTCGACGCGTTCGGTAAAGCTGACGGCGCAGGGTCGCCACTATGTCGAGGACTGCCGCCGCATCCTCAGCGATATCGATGAGGCCGAGGCGTCGGCCGGCGGCTCCTATGCGACGCCCTCCGGCATGCTGACGGTCACGGCGCCGATGCTGTTCGGGCAATATTACATCATGCCCATCGTCACCGCGTTTCTGGCCCTGCATCCGGCGGTCATCGGTCGTGTGCTGCTGTTCGATCGTATCGTCAATCTGGTGGAAGAGGGGATCGATGTTGCCATCCGCATCGGCCATCTGCCGGATTCAAGCTACAATGCCGTGAAGGTCGGCACCGTGCGCCGCGTTGTCTGCGGCGCACCCTCCTACTTCGAGCGCCATGGTCTGCCAGAGACGCCCGCCGATCTCGTAGGCCATACGATCATTGCAAACACCGGATCGTCCGCTCCGCTCGACTGGCATTTTGGCCCCGAGGGCAAGCTCTCTCCTGCTCTCCACCCGCGTTTGTTCTGCAACTCGGTCGAAGCCTCGATTTCGGCGGCGTCAAGCGGCTGGGGCCTCGCCCGCACGCTGTCCTATCAGATCGCAAAGCCGGTCGCCGAAGGCCGGCTGCGTGTCATTCTGGAGGATTTCGAGGAGGAGCCGCTGCCGATCCATGTCGTACATCCCGAGGGCCGGCATGCCTCCGCGAAGACGCGCGCCTTTGTCGATTTTGCCGTGGAGCAGTTGCGGGCGGGAGCAGCATTTCCTTAGCCGTCGGCAAGCGCCGTGTGCCAAGCCTCGCGGTAGTCTTGCAGGCCCCGCAGCTCGGCCCGGATAGGCTGGCTCGCCGTCGCGGCGGCTGGCCTGATGCTGGTCAGCAGCGCGGCACCCTGGCTGGTCCCGGTCGAGCCGGGCAGGGCGACGACATCGGATCCTGTCAGCGAAGATAATGCGGCCAGATAGGCCCGGTTGAGGGCGAAAGGTCCTTCGACGAAGATCGGACCCTTGGCGCCGATCAGGCCGAGGCAGGCTTCCGTCATCAATGCCAGATAGAGGCTGGGGGGCGCGAGCC
>NZ_AJVM01000029.1:0-33754 GCF_000281735.1 Rhizobium sp. AP16
GCTCGCCGGCGGCAAGCCGCAGACGCCGGGCCGCCTCAACGACCTGCGCCACATCATCTACAAATCCGCTGACGAGCCCTATCGCCGGTCGCGCGCCAATCTCGGCCTGATGATGCGGGAAGGCTTGCTCAAGGAAAATATCGATGGCGAAGCGCTGATCTGGGCGCATAACCGCCTGCTCGGCCGCCGCGAGCAGCGCCGTATCCTGATGATGATCTCGGACGGCGCTCCGGTCGACGATTCGACGCTGTCGGTCAATCCGGGCAACTATCTGGAACGGCACCTGCGCGCCGTGATCGAGCAGATCGAGACGCGCTCGCCGGTGGAACTCCTGGCGATTGGCATCGGCCATGACGTCACGCGTTATTATCGTCGCGCCGTGACGATCGTCGATGCCGACGAGCTGGCCGGCGCCATGACCGAGCAGCTTGCCTCGCTGTTCGAGGACCAAGCGAGCCAGCCGCGCTCGCGTATGCGCCGCGCAAGCTGAACGCCTTAGGCTTGTTTCCAGCATCGGCCGTTCGGCCGGTGCGCTTACCGATAGCCGTCCTGATTCCGTAGGCCCCGTGAGAGCCCATGAAACGTTTCTGCCGCGCGACCATGCTTGTGATGCTGCTCGCCGGCTGCGCCGCGGTGGATACGCCGGAGATCCACGCGACGGCGATCTCCGCATTCAAGCCCGGTTCCGGGCTGACCCGATTTGGCGCGCTCGAATTCCTGGGCGGTCTTGAGCTTAGCTCGAGCAATCCGCTTCTCGGCGCCATCTCCGCCATCCGTTTCCGTCCCGATCAACGCCGTTTCATCTCGGTGCTGGATACCGGTCACTGGCTGACGGGAACCATCGAGCGCGACGAGGATGGCAGGCTGAAGGGCATCGCCGATGCGCGCATCATGCCGATGATCGATCGCCGCGGTATGACGGATGCCGGCAAGGGCGCGATGGACGCGGAGGGGCTGGCGCTTAAGGGCGACCATGTGCTCGTCAGCTATGAGCAGTATCACCGGGTCGATGCCTATCCCGATTCCGGTTTCGAGACATCGCCGCCCGATGGCAGCATTCCGATTCTCATCCCGAGAAAGGAATTGCGCGCCAACCGTAGCCTCGAAGCCTTGATGATAGCACCACAATCGAGCCCGCTTGCGGGCGCTACGGTGATCGTCGCGGAGGACAGCCTGGATGATCAGGGCAATATGCTGGCGGCGATCCTGGACGGGCCGCTGAAGGGCCGCTTCACCGTGAGACATAGCGACGACTTCGACGCTAGCGACGGCGTGTTTCTGCCGGATGGCGATCTGTTGCTGTTGGAGCGGCGTTTCGATCTGGCGCATGGTATCGGCGTGCGTATCCGCCGTGTTGCCGGCAGCGATATCAGGCCGGGCGCGATCGTGGACGGTACCGTCATCTTCGAGGCCAATTCCAGTTACCAGATCGACAATATGGAAGGGCTGGACGCCTTCCGCGCGGCCGACGGCACGATCCATCTGATCATGGTCTCCGACGACAATCATTCGATCCTGCAGCGAAGCCTGATGCTGGAATTCCGGCTGCACGACGAGAGGCTGGTCAGCCAAAATTGAAAAAGCCCGCGTCTTGCGCGGGCTTCCATCGGCCTATTGTGGCTGATGCCTACGCAGTCGGCGCCTGCGGGATCGGCTTCAGCATGTTCATCAGCGCGCCGTAGGGCAGCAGCATGATGAGGCCGACCGTCACCTTCACCGAGAAATCGCCGATCGCCCAGGAGATCCAGCGCGGAGCGGAGGTGGAAAACACGCCAAGAATCGGCGCCCAGTCGATGGCGAAGGGATCGTTCGGACCGAAGAAGACGAACAACGGCGCGAAGGCGAAGGAGAAGAAGATCAGGGTGTCGAGCATCGAGCCGATCAGCGAGCCGAACAGCGGCGCGCGCCACCACGCCATGCGGCGCAGGCGGTTGAATACGGAGATGTCGAGAAGCTGGCCGGCGAGATAGGCGGAGCCGGAGGCAATCGCGATGCGCGGCTGGGCGGTGACGAAGGAGAGTGCGACACCGACGACGAAGCCGGCGAACACCACCTTGCGCGCAGCCTTCGGCCCGAACTGGCGATTGGTCAGGTCGGTGATCAGGAAGGCAACGGGATAGGTGAAAGCACCCCAGGTCAGGATGTCGGCAAGATTGATGCCGGCAAGCGTCGCCTGTAGCGGATACTGCACGAGGATGTTCGAAGCGACGACGACAAGCGTCATCAGCAGAACGTAGATCAAGGTATGGCGCGATTTCATAAGCATTTTTTTATCCTGGGAGATGCCACCAGTTGGAGTGAAAACCGGACATGGGAAAAGGCTTGCCCGGAGATGATCCGTGCAAGCCTCTCAGCCCGTATGCTAGTCAGACGTGCTAAAGCTTAAGCGGCTACGGCAGCAGCGGCTTCGGCAGTCTTCTTGATGATCTGGCGACGCAGCAGGCGCGCACGCTGGCTGAGCTCATTTTCGCTGGCCTTCAGAAGGAAAGCGTCGAGGCCGCCACGATGCTCGACCGAACGGAGGCCTGCAGCGGAAACGCGCAGACGATAACGCTGGCCAAGAACGTCAGAGATCAACGTGACCTGGCAGAGGTTCGGAAGGAACCGACGCTTGGTCTTGTTGTTGGCGTGGCTGACATTGTTGCCCACGAGGACGGCCTTGCCGGTCAATTCGCACATGCGGGACATGGAACACCTACTTTTGTTTTTCTCGGCCGCTGAAAAGTCGTTCCGGGCAAAACCCAGCGCGCAATCCAACAGGCCATAATTGGAAAGTTGCGGTTCTATAGTCAGAGCAGCCGTCCGCGTCAAGCCAAACCTTGAGCTTTCCCGCAATTCCGTCAAAAAGCTGCTATTTTCTGGTGGTCGCAGTGAGCACATAAAGCGCCTATATATCTTGCCTGCTCTTTGTTGTTTGTTGAAGGCTTCGGTGATGATTCATTTTCGGAAGTGGCTCTTTGTTTCGGCCCTGGTAGCGTCGATGCCCCTGTCGGCATCGGCCGATCCGGTGCGGCATGAGACCCAATACCGCGTGTCGCTTGCCGGTCTTCCGATCGCGAGGGCGGATTTCAAGACCGAGGTCAAGGACAAGCAGTTCACCATCCGAGGCGATATTACCTCATCCGGTCTTGCCGATCTCGTTACCTCGATTGATGCGAGAACCGATGTGACCGGCGTGGTCGGCGACAACAGGCTGCAGGCGACGCATTACACGCTCTACTACAAGAGTGGCAAACGGGAGCGCACCTATGACGTCGCCTATACCGACGGCAATGTGACCTCGAACAGCATCACGCCGGAACCGAATCGGCCGGCGAGCTGGATTCCGCTTGGCGGCGGCGATCTGAAATCGGTTCTTGACCCGATTTCCGGCATGATTTTCCCGGCGACCCCCAATCTCAACCTCTGCAACCAGACGCTGTCCGTCTTCGACGGCGAAATGCGGATGGATTTGAAACTGTCGCCGAAGGGGTCGCACCCCTTCTCGACGGATGGTTTCAAGGGCAAGACGATCGCCTGCGGCGTCCGCTTCACGCCGAAGAGCGGCTACAAGTCAACGCGTAAGGACTATCTCTATCTCGCCAAGAGCGACGGGATGGAGATCTGGTTTGCCAAGGCCGAGGTCATGAATGTATATGCTCCGGTTTACGTCCGCATCCCGACGCAATATGGGACCGTGACGATCACTGCCGTGAAATACGGCAGCTAGCGGGCTTTCGATGCTGACGCCCGCCGCAACAGACCGTGGGGGCAGGGGTGAAGTTTCGAGCGACATTGACGGGGTTCACGGCCATCCTAATGTGGTCGTTTCTGGCGCTGCTGACGGTTGCGTCCGGCAAGATGCCGCCGTTTCAGCTGCTCGCCATCTGTTTTGCCATCGGCAGTATCCCCGGCATCGTCGTTCTCGCGCTGAAGCCTGAACGCCTGCAACTGCTGCGCCAGCCGGCCAAGGTGTGGATTACCGGCATTGCCGGGCTGTTCGGCTATCATTTCCTCTATTTTACGGCGCTGCGTCAGGCACCGGCGGTTGAGGCCGGGCTGATCGCCTATCTCTGGCCGCTGCTGATCGTGGTCGGCTCGGCACTTTTGCCGGGCGAGCGGCTGCGCTGGTATCACATGGTCGGCGCGCTGATGGGGCTTGCCGGCACGGTGCTGATCGTCGGCCGCAACGGATTTCATTTCGAGGGCGCCTACGCCATCGGCTATGGCGCTGCCTTCCTCTGCGCCTTCACCTGGTCCGGCTATTCGCTGATCACCCGCCGGTTTGAGGCGGTGTCGACCGATGTCGTCACCATCTTCTGCCTTGTAACCTCTGCACTTTCGCTGGTCTGCCATCTCGGTCTGGAGGACACGGTCTGGCCGGAAACGGCGTCGCAGTGGGCTGCGGTGCTCGGGCTCGGGCTCTTTCCGGTGGGAGCGGCCTTCTACGCCTGGGATTACGGTGTCAAGAACGGCGATATCCAGATTCTCGGTGCTGCGAGCTATGCCGCTCCGCTGCTGTCGACGCTGATCCTGACCCTTTTTGGCTTTGCCGAGCCGAGCTGGGGTATTGCGCTTGCTTGCCTGCTGGTCACCGGCGGCGCGGTTCTGGCCGCGCACCGGATGATCCTGCGCCGCGATAGTGGTGGGGCGGCGCAGGCGGAAGTGGCGGAACGGGCGTAGTTTAAACGCCCCAAGCCTGGTTGCTATTTCTTGAAGACTTTCTCGAGAAACGCTACCAGCGATGGCCGCCAGACATCCATCTCATGCTGGAGGTCCGGATATTCGTGATAGTCGTGGGCGATCTTCTTTTCGTCCAGGGTTGCCTTGAGCCCGGCAATGTCCTTGCCGGTGACCTGGTCCTTCGAGCCGACCGTCACCGTGAAGCCGCGCAGCGCCTTGTTGATCTTGGCGGGATCGTTCAGCGCGGCATCGACGGCCTTGTTCGGCACGGTGGTCGTTGAGACCCCACTGAAGGTCGCAACCCAGCCGAAGGTGCCGAGATGCGAGAGGCCGGAGACAAGCGCCTGATATCCGCCCTGCGACAGGCCCACGACGGCGCGCCCATCGGCATTGTCGCGCACCCGATAGTGCTTCTTCATGTAGGGGATGAGGTCCTGGGTCAGCTCCCGGTCGGCTGCGTCGGCGTTGATCGGATAGAAATTCTTGCGGCGGTCGGCGCCAGGGAAGTTTTCGGCGATTGCATCGGGAATATCGGTTTCCGTGTCGGGAATGACAACAATCATCGGCTCGATCTTCTTTTCCGCCAGAAGATTGTCGAGGATCTGCGGTGCGCGGCCCTGCGTTACCCAGGAGGCGACCGTGTCGCCGAAGCCGTGATAGAGATAGACGACCGGCAGCGGCTTTGAGGCATCGGTGTAGCCGGGCGGCGTATAGATATACATCTGCCGCTCGGAATTCAGCGCCTTGGAATGCAGCGTCACCAGCCTGAGGTCGCCATGCGCAACATTGCGGGTGTCGAGGATGCTGCCGGGCACCAGAACGAGGCTGGTGTTTACCTGCCGCTGCGGCTTGGGCGCATTGGCGCCGGTGTCGATACTGCGGAAGCCGTCGATGTTGAAATAATATTCGTAGAGATTGGGTTTCAGCGGTTCGCTCTTGGCGCTCCATACGCCATCGTCGCTACGTTGCAGCGCGACTGGATCGCGCGAGCCGAGGACGACGGACACGGCCTTAGCTGAGGGGGCATAGAGCCGGAAGGTGATCGAGCCGTCTTTTTCGACGGAGGTGACGAATTCCTTCAATGGCCGATCCGCCGGCGGCGAGGCGGGGGCATCAAGGGCTAGGGCGGGAACACTCATGACGCAGCCTGCCACGATGAATAAGGGAAATAACAAACGCACCAGAAAACCTCCTCCGAATGAATCAATAGTCTCTCCCGGTGTAAAGCTGACACAGCGCAAAGGTTTTTCAAGGCGGCAGGTGCACGCAGCGGTCCTGGGCCGCTTATCGTGTCGGTGAATGGTAAAATGTTTAGGACGAAACGGGCTTCCAGTCCGGGGGCGCCATTTCGAAACTGGAAAATTCAAAACCTGGCGCCACCGTGCAACCGACCAGGGTGAAGTCCCCCAGGCTTTCGGCGGATTGCCACCAGTCGGCGGGAATGATCGCCTGCGGGCGCTCGCCTTTCGGAAGGTCAATGCCAAGGATGACGGTCTCGCTCGCCTTGCCATCGGCCGAGCGGTGCAGGGCGAGCGGTGCGCCAGCATAATAGTGCCAGACCTCGGCCGCATCGTGCACCCGATGCCAATGCGAGCGTTCGCCCGCCTGCAGCAGGTAGTAGATCGCGGTGGAATGGCCGCGCGCGCCGCCGTGATCGTCCCGGAATGTCTGCACATACCAGCCGCCTTCCGGATGCTGCTGCATAGACAGCGCCTCGATGATCTCTTGCGGCTGCATCAGAAATTATCCTTGCGCTTGCGGATCTCGGTAAAGACCTCTTCGTTGCTGCGGCTTTCCATCAGGAGATGCCGGCGGATCGACGGATCGGCGGCGCGCAGGAAGGGATTAGTTTCCTTCTCCAGCGCCAGCGTCGTTGGAATGGTGAATTTGCCCGCGGCCCGCAGCGCCTCGATATCGGCGGCGCGGCTTTTCAGCCGTTCGTTGTCGGGGTCGATCGTCAACGCGAAGCGGGCATTGGACAGCGTATATTCGTGGCCAAAATAGATTGCCGTCTCATCCGGCAAGACGGCAAGTTTTTGCAACGATGCCCACATGTCCATTGCCGGGCGCTCGAACAGCCGGCCGCAGCCGAGCGCGAACAGCGTGTCGGCGGCAAACAGCAGCTTGTCATCGACGAAGTGGTAACAGATATGGCCGGCGGTATGGCCGGGCGTCTCGATGACATCGACGGTATGATTGCCGAACTCGAAGCTATCGCCGTCGCCATAGGCGCGGTCGAGACCGGGAATGGCAACGGCCTCACCGATCGGGCCGATGATCTCGCAGCCGAACTGCTCCTTCAGTGCCAGATTGGCGTCGACATGGTCGGTGTGGTGATGGGTGGTGAGGATATGGGTGATCGTCCAACCGCGGCGCTTGGCAGCCGCCAGAATAGGGCCGGCCTCCGGGGCGTCGATCGAGGCGGTATAGCCGGTTTCGGGGTCATGGACGAGGACGCCGAAATTATCGGAGCGGCAGAGAAATACCTCTAATTCCAAAGGTTTCATGGTCGACATCATCCTTATTTCACGGGGGTTGATTCGAAATGTAGGCGGTTCGGCCTTGAAGTCCAACGCTCGGCTGATAACATTTGAGGCAATGCACGCCGATATCGTCGACCTCCGCCAATTCTATCATTCCGAGCTCGGTCGCTTGGCGGAGCAGTCTATTACCATGGCGCTGTCCTCGATCTGGGCGCGTCTACCCGAGGAGCGTCTTGTCGGCCTCGGTTATGCCGTTCCCTATCTCGACCGCTTTCGCGCCGACACCGAGCGGACCTTCGCCTTCATGCCGGCGGGGCAGGGGGCGGTGAACTGGCCGATGGATTCGGCATCCTCGACGGCGCTGATCTTCGACGAGGAGCTGCCGCTGCCGGACAGCTCGATCGACCGGGTGCTGATGGTGCATTCGCTGGAATTCGCCGAGAGCCCGCGCGAGACGCTGAAAGAGTTGTGGCGAGTGCTGGCGCCCGGCGGCCGCCTTGTCATCGTCGTGCCGAACCGCAGGGGCGTCTGGGCGCGCATGGAGCATACGCCCTTCGGCTCCGGCCGGCCCTATTCGCGTGGCCAGCTTACCTCGCTTTTGCGCGAGACCAATTTCACGCCGGGGGCGACAGCGGAAGCGTTGCTCTTTCCGCCCTCGAAGCTGCGCACGGTCCTGAGCCTCAGGCGTGCTTTCGAGCGTGTCGGGCGCACACTCTGGCCGGCCTTTTCCGGTGTCATCATCGTCGAGGCGCAGAAGCGGCTCTATCAGGGCCTGCCGGTTGCTGTCCGTGCCTCTCGTCGCGTCTTCGTGCCGGTGCTGGCGCCGCGCGGCATACCGACGACGCGCGACGGCGTGTGACGTCATCTCCCGCCGCGCAAACACTCGACAAATTCGTCAATCCGCTTTAATGCGACGGGGTGTTTAAAGCCGGTCTTTTCCGGCGCTTCCCAAGGTCGATCCCATGAGCATGGAAATGAGCAAGCCCGTCCCGCGTCCCGGCATTCTCGATATCGCTGCCTATGTGCCGGGCAAGGAGCATGCGCCGGGTGTGGCGCGGGTGTTCAAGCTTTCCTCCAATGAGACGCCGCTTGGCGCGAGCCCCAAGGCCATCGAAGCTTTCCGGGAAACGGCGACGAATCTGGAACGCTATCCGGACGGGCAGGCCAAGGAATTGCGCCAGGCGATCGCCGATGTCCATGGTTTGAACCCGGCCAATATCCTCTGCGGCAATGGGTCCGACGAGCTGCTCGGCCTGCTCTGCCATGTCTATCTCGGCGCCGGCGACGAGGCCGTCATCACCGAGCATGGTTTCCTGGTCTACAAGATCCAGATCATGGCGGCCGGTGCGACCCCGGTCACGGTGAAGGAAAAGGACTGCACGGTCGACGTCGACGCGATCCTCGCCGCCGTCACCGGGAAGACCAAGATGGTCTTCATCGCCAATCCGGGCAATCCGACCGGCACCTATGTTCCGGTCAGCGAAATCCGTCGCTTGCAGGCGAGCCTCCCGAAGCATGTCATCCTCGTGCTCGATGCTGCCTATGCGGAATATGTGCGCCGCAACGATTACGAGGCAGGCCTCGAGCTTGTTTCCGCGAATCCCAATGTCGTCATGACCCGCACCTTCTCCAAGGTCTATGGCCTGGCGGCATTGCGCGTCGGCTGGGTCTATGCGCCTGCCGACATCATCGATGCGCTGAACCGCGTGCGCGGCCCGTTCAACATGAATGCCGGCGCCATTGCAGCTGGCGCTGCCGCCGTTCGTGACCAGGCTTTCACGGAAAAGGCAGTGGCGTTCAATACGCTCTGGCTCGACAAGGTGACGCAGGCGCTCGAGGCGATCGGCCTCAGGGTGACACCGTCGGTCGCCAATTTCGTCCTCGTCCACTTCCCTGATGTCGATGGCAAGCGCGCGACTGAGGCCGATGATTTCCTGACCAGCCGCGGTTACATCGTGCGCGCGGTGCGGTCTTACGGCTTCCCGAATTCGCTGCGCATCAGCATCGGCACGGAAGAGGCCAATCTCGGTTTCATCGATGTGCTGACTGAATTTATGGGTCGCAAGGCATGAGCAGCGTCCAGTTCGACCGGATCGCGCTGATCGGCATCGGGCTGATCGGCTCTTCGATCGCCCATGATATCAAACGCCTCGGCCTTGCCAAGGAAGTGGTGATCGCGACGCGCAGCGCCGAGACGCTGAAGCGTGCCGAGGAACTGAAGCTTGGCGACCGCTACACGCCGTCGTCGGCCGATGCGGTCAAGGATGCCGATCTCGTCATCGTCTCCGTGCCGGTCGGTGCCTCCGAAAGCGTCGCCAAGGAGATTGCCGCGCATCTGAAGCCCGGTGCCATCGTCACCGATGTCGGCTCGACCAAGGCCTCGGTCATCGCGCAGATGCAGCCGCATATGCCCGACAACGTGCATTTCATCCCCGGCCATCCCATTGCAGGCACAGAGAAGTCCGGGCCTGACGCCGGTTTTGCCGGGCTGTTCGAGGGCCGCTGGTGCATCTTCACGCCGATTCTCGGCACGGATGAACAGGCGATCAAGAGGCTTCGCCATTTCTGGGAAAGCCTCGGCTCGCGCGTCGACGAAATGGATGCCGCCCATCATGACAAGGTGCTGGCGATTGTTTCGCATCTGCCGCATCTGATTGCCTACAACATTGTCGGCACGGCCGACGATCTGGAGACGGTGACGGAATCGGAAGTGATCAAATATTCCGCCTCCGGCTTCCGCGATTTCACGCGACTGGCCGCGTCCGATCCGACCATGTGGCGCGATATCTGCCTGCACAATCGCGATGCCATTCTGGAAATGCTGGCGCGCTTCTCGGAAGATCTGTCTTCCCTGCAGCGGGCGATCCGTTGGGGCGAAGGCGACAAGATCTTTGAACTCTTTAGCCGCACCCGCGCCATCCGCCGCTCGATCGTCGAGGCTGGCCAGGATGTCGATACCCCGGACTTTGGCCGTCACGCGCTGGATGGGAAGAAGTAGCGGTTTTTTGCCTTCTCCCCTTGGGGAGAAGGTGTTGATCCTCAAATCGGCGGGATCTTCCCGAGTGGGATGAAGCCGCTGAGGGAAAGGCGGCCGCGATCGGCGGTGAGGTCGACGGAGACCTTGTCGCCGCCGCTGGCGAGCGCCTTCAGCAGCTTGGTGGCGGTGTTGACGATATTCTTAGCGGCGGGGATCGTTGCCTTTAGGCTATCGCCCCAGGGGCCGATCTGATTGATCTCCAGCTTGAACTGGCCGGACAGCAGGCCCTGATCATCGAAATTGAAAGGCCCGGAGAGGGTCATGACGCGGCCATCGCCGATATCGATGACAGCCTGATGCAGCACGCCGGCGGCACCATGAAGACCGTTGCTGTCGCTGCCGTCGAGCATGCCGGCCTTGCCGTTGAGCGTAATATTGGCGCTTGTCGATGCCGTCGGCAGTACCTGCGGGAAATCCTTGATAGTGGCGTTGGCGTTTTCGATGCCGATCGCCAGTTCCAGATCGTCGCCGTTCTGGCGCGCATGCATCTCGGTATGATCGGCAGTCACATCGGCGCTCTGGCCGGTGGAGGAAGAGACGATGCTGGCCTTCAGCCCGTCGATGACGGTCTGGCTCTGTTCGATGCCGCGACCCTTGGCGACGAGATTGGATTGGAGGTCGGTCCATGCGGCCGAGACGGTCAGGCCTTGCGTGGTGCGCAATTCCGTCGGTGATTTCAGCGTCCAGGCGATATGGTTCGGCTGATAGACCGGCGCCGAGGCTTGGAGGTTGCCGAAGGCGGTGGAAACGCCCTTGGTCTGGTTATCGACGCTTACCTTGGAGCAGGAGAGGCCGATCGAGAAAGGAAAGCCGCTGAAGGTCATGTCGGCGCATTGGCCTGAAATGCCGGTGTCGTTCTGCTGGCCGAGCGCCTTCAGCACATTTGCCCTCACCATCGTCGTCGCATAGTACCAGCCGCCGGTGTAAAGCCCGGCAAGGATCACGATCAGCCCCAATCCGATGAGCCAAATGCTTTTGCCTCTGCCGGATGTGACGCTCTGGCTTGACGCTGCCATGTTGTTCTCCAATGGTTGAACTGATGTGGTCACAATGATTTGGCGTTGGATATGGACGAATTTTGGGTATTTGGCTACGGATCGCTCATGTGGAATCCGGGGTTTAGTCATGTCGAAAAATCAGAGGCGCTGATTTTCGGCTATCGCCGCTCCCTTTGCGTTCATTCCTGGGTCCATCGCGGCACGGAGGCAAGCCCCGGGCTGGTGCTGGGTCTCGATCGCGGTGGTTCCTGCCGCGGCATGGCCTTTCGCGTGGCTGCCGCCGAATGGGAGGAGGTGCTGACCTATCTGCGCGAGCGCGAGCTGGTTACCCATGTCTATCTGGAAAGGACCTTGGCGATCCGCCTTGCCGATGGCCGGCGGGTGACCGCCGTCGCCTATATTGTTGACCGCGACCACCGGCAATATGCCGGCGGCCTGGACGCCATCGATGCGGCTCATATCGTCGAATCGGCGGCCGGCCAATCCGGACCGAACGATGCCTATGTCTTCAATACGCTGGCGCATCTGCGCGAGATGGGCATTCGTGACCAATGGCTGGAGCAGGTCGCCGGCGAGATCGAGCGGATGCGGGAAGCGTCTTAACCCGCTGCCGCCACCTTGGCCTTACCGATGTCAGCCAGACGCTGTGCGGCTGTCGGCGGCACGGGTAGATTTGGGTTGCTGGCGATGGTTTCTACCAGCAGCTCGTCGCTTGCCTTCTCCGTTTCCTGGACCAGCCGTTCGAAGAAGGAGTCCGGGTCCATGCCCGGCTGGATCGGCGGCAGGATGCGGACCTTGAAGTGGCCGGGATATTTGCGGAAGGTGCGGCGCGGCCAGAACAGGCCTGGATGCATGGCGACGGCGACGACCGGGATATCCAGGTCGCGATACATGCGGGCGATGCCGTATTTGTAGACGGGCTCGGCGCCCGGCGGGCGGCGGGTTCCCTCGGGGTAGATGATCAGCTGGCGGCCGGTCGAGAGTTCCTCCCGCGTGCGTTTCAGCACGTCGAACATCACCTTGCCGCGGGCGCTGCGATCGACAGGGATCATGCGCTGCTTTTTCGCATACCAGCCGAACAACGGAATCCACATCAGCTCGCGCTTCAGAATGTAGACCGGATCGTCGAGATAGGGCAGCAGCGCAAACGTGTCCCAGAAGGACTGGTGCTTCGGCGCGAAGATGAAGCTGCCTTTGGGGATATTCTCCAAGCCTTCGATCTCGAAGGTGGTGCCGACGATCTTTTCCATCAGCCAGACGCTGGATTTTGCCCAGGCCTTGGGGATCGCATAGGCGGCCTTGCGCGGCATCAGGAAATAGATCGGCGTGAGCACGATCATGCGAATGATCAGATTGGCATAAAAGGCGATATTGAACAGGATCGAACGCAGCGTGATCATCAAGGCTTTCCCAATACGCCGGCTTCCGCCAGCATCCGAAGCCTTGCCTACACGATTACGCTGTCAATAAAAAGTCGGCCCACGCGCTACCCGGCATCTCAGTCCGGATCGTCGCTCTGTTCTTGCGAGCGCAGGCCAAGCGGACGCCCTAGACCGGTGATATTGCGGGCGCCAGCCAGAAGAACCTTGGCGTATTCATAGATCATGGTACGCAGCGCGTTGGGATCCGTGAACCAGTTCTTGGTCTTGAGGTCGGAATTGACCACCGGATAGGGAATGAAGTCCGTGGCCGGATCGACATATTTAAGCTCCGCCAGGCTGCGCGGCATATGATAGTTGTTGGTCACCACCAGTATGCTCTTGTAGCCTCTCGCGTGGATCCATTTCGCCGCCTCGCGGGCATTGCCGATGGTGTCGATGGCGTCGTAGCCGATATCGACACAGCAATTGAAGAGGTTGGCGGGGCTCTGCGTCAGCTTGCGGATTTGCGACGGCGTCGTCGTCGGATGCGCGCCGGAGATCAGGAGCCGGTTGCCGGCGCCGGTGCGCAGCAACTCCACGGCCTGGTCTATGCGCTGATAGCCGCCGGTCAGCACGATGATTGCATCCGCCTTCGGCTCCAGCGGTGGCTTCAACGTGGTGATCGAATCGGCAAAATGCAGGAAGCCGCCGAAAACGATGGCGACGAGGAAGACGAAGGCGAAGCCGCCCCAGCGCAGAAAACGGCGGAAAAAGCTGCGCCGCACGGGCCTGTCGCTGTGGAAGCGCTCCCACAACGATTGAGAACTCACAGCCTTGCGAGTCATCAGGTCCATGCTCATGATTCGTTATTATACGCGAAATGCGGCAAGGAACGGGCCATCGAACCGTAAAAAATAATTACCAAAGCGTCAATTCTGTACATTTTCGGTCCTTCCTGGGTCGGAACGAACCAAATCGATCTCGTCGATCGTACGCATGACGGTGAAGCGCGCCGTGACTGTGGTGAGCAAGGCGATGATGAGCATGGTCGCGAGAATGCCAAGATAGCCCAGGGTGCCGACCGAGAACGTACCGAAGAGGGCGGTCGCCTGATCGGTCTGCGGCGTGGCGATCGTGCTTCGTTGCAGAAGGCCAGCGGTGGCGAAGAACAGGGCGGCAAGCGCGCTGCCGGCGGCGGAGCCCTTCAGGCTGATCTTCAAAAAATGCTTCTGGAACTCGGTGGCGACGAACGTGCTCTCGGCGCCGACGAAATGCAGCACCTCGACGATATGGCGATTACCCGAGAGCGCGCCGCGGGTGGCGAAGACAACGGTCAGCACCATGGCGGTGAAGACCAGCAGCAGGATGCCGGTGCCGATGAGAACGGTGGTGTGCGCCATGGAGACGAGCCGATCGACCCAGGTGCGATGGTCGTCCAGCGTCGCCTGCGGTATCTCGCTCTTCAGAAGGCCGCGCATCGCCTCGAAATCCGGCGGGTGCGTCTCGTCGATGGTGATGATCACTAGGCGTGGGACGGGCAGTTCCTTAAGGTCGAGGCCGGAGCCGAGCCAGGGCTCGAGCAAGCGGGCGGTCGCCGCCTCGTCGACGATCTGGCCGCTCTTTGTGCCGACGAAGCCAAGCGCGATATCGCGGGCGCTGATAAGCGCCTTGTCCATGTCGAGATTGTCGTCCGGCTTGATCTGGATGGTGATCTCGCGGGCGATCTGGCTCTCCCAGCTCGCCGCCGTCGAGCGCACCATGCTGACGGCGCCGAGCGTCAGGCACGCGAGGAATGCCATGATGGCGATGACGACGATCAGCGCATTGCCCTGGATGTTGGAGGAGGGCACGATCGGCCCTGTCGGGCGCACGCGCATCTCCGGCCGTCTCTTCTCGGGCGGCGTGGTCGTGGGTCTTTGCGTGTTGCCAGCAGCCCTCGCATTGGCGGGGCCCCTGCGGGGTGTGGGCTCAGTCATAGATATCGAGATGCCCTCCCGACAGGATCATGCGCCGGGCTTCGACCTGATCCATCAGCGTCAGGTCGTGCGTGGCGATGACGACGGCCGTGCCGAGGCGATTGAGCTCGAGAAATAGGTTGAGCAGTCGTCGCGCCATCGGCGGATCGACGTTGCCGGTCGGCTCGTCGGCAAGCAGGATTTCCGGGCGGTCGATCAGCGCGCGGGCGATGGCGGCGCGCTGCTTCTCGCCACCCGAGAGTACCGGCGGCAGCACATTGATGCGCTCGCCAAGACCGACCCATTTCAGCAATTCCAGCACGTCGTTGCGATAGGAGCTTTCGTCCTTGCCGCGTACGCGCAGGGGCAGCGCGACGTTCTCATAGGTCGTCAGATGGTCCAGCAGGCGGAAGTCCTGGAAGACGATACCAACGCGGCGGCGCAGCAGCGGCAGTTCGTTGCGCGGGATTGAGGAGATTTCGCGGTCGAACATGCGGATGAGCCCGCGGGTCGGCTGCAGCGACATGAACAGCAGGCGCAGCAAGGTCGTCTTGCCGGCGCCGGAGGGGCCCGTCAGGAACTGGAACGATTTCTTCGGAATGTCGAAGGTCAGGTCGCGGAGGATTTCCGGACCCATGCCATAGCGCAAACCGACGTTCTCAAAATGGATCAACGGGCAGTCCAGTCTTCCGCGGTGTTCAATCAGGCGACTTGTTAACCAATTGCGTTAACGGACGGTAAATTTTGCTGGGAAGGCGCCCCATTCATGGCGGTCTTTGCGAAGCATTAACCATTAAAATTTACGACTGGGCAGGATTCGTTTCAATGCCCAGAATTCAGATGGGCGTGGAAACCATGTGGATCACCGGAAAGGGAGGTCGTCATGGGTGCTTTTCGCCACCGTCGGCAGCAGGCGGGGCTGGTCTATGACCTGCTTCCGCCCGAACGCGCAGCGGCTTCGCAACTATCCCACCGTTTCGGATCGAAGCCGGATATTGTCGACGCCGAGTTCGTGACCGTCATTCCCGGCCGCGCCAACGGCAATCACGAGAAGGGCAGCCGCGCAAGACCGCAGCCCCGGCTGGTCCCGGCGGGCGTTCACGTTCGTGCGATGACAGGTTTGCGCCTTGCCGAGGGATGGCTGCAGCGGGCATCGCGGCGCAGTTTCGTGGCGCTGATCGCGGCGCTCGCGATCCTGGTTTTCGGTCTTGCCGGCGGCTTTTCCGGATTATCCGGCACGCCGGCGCAGGCAACGTCGGAACCGCTGCAATTTACCCATGTGACGCTGACGCCGCGCGACGAGAACGGCATGCGGGTGCTGACCGTCAACGGCATCATCGAAAACCAGACAGGCGCCACGCTGACAGTGTCGCCGGTGCGCGCCGATATCTTCTCCGGCGATCGGTTGCTGACCAGCGTCGTGGTGAACCCGCCCGTGGATCGTATCGGGCCGCATGAAAGCCGTGGTTTTTCCACCAGATTGCAGCATCCCGGTGGAAAAACGCCGGATGTTCGGCTTTCCTTCATGCCTTAGGGGGTGTGTCGGCTCTCGTGATTGTGCTACGGGCTAGGGCTTGATCAGCGGACAAGTGCCGCAGCACAGCCATGGAGCATGCCAATCAATGCCTGTCGTACGCGGGAAGAATATCGAGCCGCTTTTCACCGCCGAGCAGATCGCCGAGCGTAACAAGGTTTTGGCGGCGCAGATCGCCAGCGGGCCGACGAAGGATCTCCTCGTCATCGCCATCCTCAAGGGCTCGTTCATTTTCGCGGCCGACCTGCTGCGTGCGCTGCACGACACCGGGCTTGCACCGGAAGTCGAATTCATCACGCTCTCGAGCTACGGCGCGGGCACGACGTCCCAGGGCGTTCGCATCGTTAAGGACATCGACAGCGACGTTAGGGATCGCGACGTGCTGCTGGTCGACGATATCCTGGAATCCGGCCGGACCCTGCGTTTCGCCAAGGAACTGCTCTATGAGCGCGGCGCCCGCAACGTCTCGCTCGCCGTGCTGCTCGACAAGAGCGTCAAGCGCCAGGAAGAGCTGGAGGCCGATTATGTCGGCTTCGAATGCCCCGATTATTTCGTCGTCGGCTATGGCATGGATGTCGCCTATGCCTTCCGCGAGCTACCCTTCGTGGGCGTAGTGACCGGCGACGCCGACGAATAGTTTTGCTTCGTCGGGCGCCGATTCCAGGTTAATCCGGCGCTCCGACAGACTGTCCCAATATGCTCCAGCGATGACGAACCGTTAACCACGGGACGGGATTGCACCTCCGTCGTTTACCGATCGCAAACGGAATTCTGGTGATTTCGGTCTCGGAACATGACGGACCACGGAGCATAGACCATGGCAAGAATTCTGATCACGGAAGACGAGGACTCTCTTCGCACCTTTGTCGCCCGGGCGCTGCGCCTGGATGGCCACGAGACCGAAGAGGCGGCCGACGGCGCCGAAGGTCTGGAAAAACTGAAGCAGGGCGTTTATGACCTGCTGCTCTCCGATATCCGCATGCCGGTGATGGACGGCATCGAGCTGGCGCATCAGGCGGCCTCGACCTGCCCCGGCATGAAGATCCTGCTGATGACCGGCTATGCCGAGCAGCGTGAGCGCGCCGACGACCTGATGGAAAAGATCGTCGATGTCGTCTCCAAACCCTTCGCCCTGCCGGATATCCGCAAGGCGGTCGCCCGCGCTCTGGCGGCCTGATCGGCGCTATCGAAGGAGGGCCTTCGCCTACAGTGGCGAAGGCGATGCAAGGCTTACTGCCTCATATCGAGCAGGCGTTCCAGATAGTTCCGTTCGTCGGACAGTGACGGATTGTTGCTCAGCCGCTCGCGGATGGCGTCGAGAATTTCTCGGGCTCGCTGCGCCTTGATGATATCGGGTACTTTATTCTCGTTGGTTTCGTCGAATATGCCGGGTTTGTCGCCGCTCGGGCGGCCAAGCGGATCGCGGCTGTTCTGATTACCCTGGCCTTGCCCCTGCTGCTGGCCCTGGCCTTGCCCCTGCTGTTGCATCTGCGCCATCAGCTGGTTCATCATGTCGCGCGTGCCCTTGCGCAGCGCGTCCAGCGCGCGGCCCTGGTTTTGAACAGCGCCTTCGCCATTGCCCTTGTCGAGCTCGCCGGTGGCGCCCTTCATCTCCTGCTGTGCCTTGCCGTAGTTCTGGTTCGGCTTCATGCCCATGGAGCCGAGTTCCTTCTGCAGCTCGCCGAGTTGTTTTCCGAGATCATCCTGCTGCTGGCGCAATTGCTTCAGCGCATCGCGCAACTGGTCGGCGGTCATGCCGTCCGTCTCGTTGTCGCCCTGCTTCTGACCCTGTTGCTGCTGGCCCTGCTGGTTCTGGCCCGGTCGCTGGTTCTGGTCCTGCTGACCCATGTCCGGCTGCTGCGGATCGTCCAGACCCGGCATCGGCTGGTTGAGCGCGTCGTCGCCGTCCTCGTTGGGATCGCCGCGCTGCATGCGGTCGCGCATGGTCTGGTCGAGCTTGAAGGTCTGCTCCATCAGCTTCTGTTGGTCGCGCAGGATGCGGCCAAGCTTGTCCATCTGCTGGCGCATCTTGTCGTTTGCCTGGCCCTGCTGCTGGTTCTGGTCGCGCTGCGGGCGGCCCGCCTGCAGGTTGTTCATCATCTGCTGCAGCTCGGACAGCATCTGCTGCGCTGCCTGGCGGTTGCCGGAGCGGGCGAGATTCTCGATCTGGTCCATCATCCGCTGCAGATCCTGCTGGCGCAGGATATTGGCCGACTTCTGGTTGGGCTGCGCCGGCATGTTCTTCATGCGCTCGGCAAGCTCCTTCATATAGTTGCCCATCGCCTTGCGCAGCTCGTCCATCAATTTCTTGATTTCCGCGTCGGGCGCATTGCGTTGCAGCGCATCGGAGAGCTTCTGCTGCGCATCGCGGAGCGCCTTTTCCGCGTCAGTCAGCTGCGCATCTTCCATGCCGAGTGCGATCTGCCAGAGATAGTCGGCAGTATCCTTCAGGGCGGCATCGCCGCTGGCGAGTTTCATGCGTGTCAACGCCGATTTGATCAGCAGATAATTGCCGAGATCGGGGATCGTCTCGTCCGGGCGGATCGTCAGCGACTTGTTGAGTTCGATCGCCTCCGGCATCTTGCGGATATCGAGCGCGAAAACCTGACGTTCCTCGGCGACGGCGGCGGCGAGCGGCTGGCCGAAGTTGCGCGAGGGCAGGGTCATCTCATAGGGTGCGCTGCGGCCGGTCTGGCCGGCGCCGTCGCGTGCGACAAGGGTGATGTGTACCTTCTTGCCGGCAAGCGGATCCTGCGTCAGATCGCGGCTCGTCAGTCCCTTGCCGTCACGGCGGTCGCGACGCGGGATTTCCAGCTTGTACTCCGGCAGACCATAAAGTGGCTTGGCCTGCGGATCGGCATCGACGGGCACGATCTCGGCACGGGCTTCCTCAACGCCATAATCGTCCTTCACCTTGAAGCCGATTTCGAGCGAGCCGTTGGTAGTGGCGTGTGGAATGCCGTCAAAGGTGATTTCCGGCGGCTTGTCGACGACGACATTGAAGGACCAGGACTTGCCGTTGACCGTCAGTTTGCCGCCCTTTTCCAGCTTTTGCACATGGGTGCGAGCAACCATTGCAGCCGTGCCGGGCGCCGCGGGCGGCGAAGCGGTGTCGGCGACGGGTTGCGCGGTGGGGGCGGTCGTATCGCCATTTGCCGGTGCCTGTTTGCCGGCGTCGGCGACCTGTTCGGGGATTTCGGTGCTGGTGTCGCTGTCGACGGGCTTGAACAGCGCTTTCTCATCCGCGGAGGCGCCGGTGACGCGCACGGTGAGCTCGGAGAATTGCGGGACATTGACGCTGTCGCCGGCGTTGGCGGCATTGCCGGTCAGGTAGATCGGCGCTTCGCCGGTGTAATAGGGCGGCGTCACCCAGGCGTCGACGCGGACATCAGGATTGTTCGACGTGATGGCCGGCGCGAGGAAGGCATCGCTCAGCGAACCGCCGCTGTTGGACATGGAGAAGCTGAACGCCGTCACCAGCAGCAGCGCCGGAATGGTGCGCAGCGCAAAGCGGTCGTAGCGGGCAATATCCGGACGGGGCAGGCCGGCGTCCAGCGCGGCGATGCGCGCCGCCATGCGGGCCTGGTGCTCTCGCCACAGCGCCCGGGCAAAGGGCGTGTCGAAAGCCGGCTCGTCGTCCTGCACGGTGACCGGCTGGTGGGGGAGGCCGTTGCGCTCCTCCAGCATCCGGTCGGCTTCACCGACGGTCGGCCAGCGCAGGCGGCGGAAGGGGAAGCAGGCGGCTGCGAAGGTGATGGCGAAAACGGCGAGCAGGGCTAGGCGCAGCATATCCGGCGCGATGCGGAAGATGCCGAACCAGGCGGCCGAAAGGAAAAGGGCAAGGATCGACAGCGGTAGCAGCAGCAGGGGCAGGATCTGCTCGGACACTAGCACCAGCCGTGCGAAGAGACGTTTGACCGCAACCAGCCGTGCCAGCGCCGGACGGCTGGCGAAAGCGCCCTTCTTGGGGTTGCTTGGGCTGGTCATCGGTCCGGTTTTCTCCCCGATCTGACGTGGATGGCTATCTGCCCATTGGAAGTGGCGGGGCGTCTCACACGCCCAAGTTTACAGCGCCCGGCGAGACGCCTGTCATGGAAAGATAACATTCTTTGTGGCGAAGACGAGAGCAAGCGGCGCCAAAGGCCACTTTTTCATCGGATTTCGCTTAAACGTGATTAAGCCGCGCGGTGAAGCCGGCGCATAATCCTGTCCGAAAATCGGTTCCGACTTTCGGGATTATGCGCTGAGCCAGGCGGGAATCGAATCGAGGCCGATCAGCTCTTCATAGGTCCGGCGCGGACGAATGACGTGGAAATCGCTACCCTTGACCAGCACTTCGGGCACCAGAAGCCGGCTGTTATAGGTGCCGGCCTGGACCGCGCCATAAGCGCCGCCGGAGCTGACGGCCAGGAGATCGCCAGGCTTCGGCATCGCCATTTCGCGATCGAGCGCCAGATAATCGCCGGTTTCGCAGACCGGGCCGACGATATCGGCCTTGATGCGCGGTGCATTGGCGGCGGTGATCTCGACGGGGCGGATCTCATGATAGGCCTCATAGAGCGTCGGGCGGATCAGGTCGTTCATGGCGGCGTCGACGATGACGAAGCTCTTGTTACCGCCGTCCTTCACATAGATGACTTCCGTCACCAGGATTCCGGCATTGCCGACAATGAGGCGGCCGGGCTCGGTGACGATCTTGCAGTTCAGGCCGCGCAGCTGATCCTTGACGATATGGGCATAGGCGTCCGGCAGCGGCGGCGGGGTATTGTCGTCGCGATAGGGAATGCCGAGGCCACCGCCGATATCGACATGGTGGATGTCATGGCCGTCGCCGCGCAGTGTCTCGACGAGCTCGCGCAGCAGCTTGAAGGCATCCTCGAAGGGCTGCAGCTCGGTGATCTGGCTGCCGATATGCATGTCGATGCCGGTGGCGTCGATACCCGGCAGATTGGCGGCGCGGGCATAGACGGTGCGGGCGCGCTCCCAGGATATGCCGAACTTGTTTTCCTTCTTGCCGGTCGAAATCTTCGCATGGGTGCGGGCATCGACGTCAGGATTGATGCGGAAGGAGACGGGGGCGATCTTGCCGGCGCGGACGGCGCGCTGGTTCAGCACTTCCAGTTCCGGCTCGGATTCGACATTGAAGCAGTAGATGCCGGCTTCGAGCGCGACATCCATTTCCTGCGCGGTCTTGCCGACGCCGGAGAACATGATGCGGTTTGCCGGGATGCCGGCGGCAAGGGCACGCTGCAGCTCGCCGACGGAGACGACGTCGACACCGGCGCCGAGACGGCCGAGCGTCTTCAGCACCGCCTGGTTGGAATTGGCCTTCATCGCGTAGCAGACCATAGCGTCGACATCGCTGAAGGCTTCGGAAAAGACGCGGTAGTGCCGCTCGAGCGTTGCCGTCGAATAGACGTAGAAAGGCGTTCCGACCGCCTTGGCGATTTCGGGAACGGGAACGTCCTCCGCGTAGAGAATGCCGTCGCGGTACTGGAAATGGTTCACGGTCGCGGCCTGCTTAGAGAAGCGGATCGAGGAGGAATTTCTTGTCCTCGGTGCCCGGCTGTTTCGTCGGCTTGGAGACGTCGCCGCCCTTGGTCGCCGCAGCGCTTGGCGGATCAAGATCGCCCTTGCGGCCACATCCGACGACGGCAAGGCCGATGACCGAAAGGACGACGGTCAGGCGGATGATATGCGGCATGTTGATCTGCATCGAAATCCTCTTGGGCGGCAAACGCGGAAGCAATCTTCATAGCGAAGTTTCCGCGCCTTGTGCACCCTGATTGTTAGAGTGTGGTTTCCGGCGATTGTCTCAGTTGCGGGCGCGCCAGAAGGCGATCTGCTTGCGCACTTCCGACGGCGCCGTGCCGCCGAAGCTCTTGCGGCTGGCGACCGAGGCTTCGACCGTCAGGACGTCGAAGATCTTGTCGGTGATCGCGGGGTGGATCGCCTGCAGATCTTCCAGCGACAGTTCGGCGAGATCGCAGGACTTGCTCTCGGCAAGCGCCACGGCGCGTCCGGTGACGTGATGGGCGTCGCGGAAGGGCAGACCTGCCTCGCGCACCAGCCAGTCGGCAAGGTCGGTCGCGGTCGAATAGCCGGATCCGGCGGCGGCCTTCATGCGCGCGGCGTTGATCGTCAGGTCGCGCACCATGCCGGTCATGGCGGCGATCGCCAGTTCCAGGCTTTCGGCGGCGTCGAAGACCTGCTCCTTGTCTTCCTGCATATCCTTGGAATAGGCCAGCGGCAGGCCCTTCATGATGGTCAGGAGTGCCACCAGCGAGCCATTGATGCGGCCGGTCTTGGCGCGCACCAGTTCGGCCGCGTCCGGGTTCTTCTTCTGCGGCATGATCGACGAGCCGGTGGAGAAGGCGTCGGACAGGCGCACGAAGCCGAATTGCGGCGTCGACCAGATGACGATTTCTTCGGCCAGCCGCGACAGGTGCATGCCGGCGATGGCGGCGATCGACAGGAATTCGATGGCAAAATCGCGGTCTGAGACGGTGTCGATCGAGTTGCGGGTCGGCTCGCGGAAGCCGAGCTCCTTGGCCGTCATGTGGCGGTCGATCGGGAAGCCTGTGCCGGCAAGGGCGGCAGCGCCGATCGGCGATTCGTCCATATGCTCGATGGCATGGCGCACGCGCGAACGGTCGCGGCCGAACATCTCGACATAGGCCATGCAATGATGGCCGAAGGTGACCGGCTGCGCGGTCTGCAGGTGGGTGAAGCCGGGCATGACGGTGTCGGCATGTTCCTCGGCGCGGTCGAGGAAGGCAGCGATCAGGCCGGTCAGCGCCTGTTCGCATTTCTGAAGCTCTTCCTTGACCCAGAGGCGGAAATCGAGCGCCACCTGGTCGTTGCGCGAACGGGCCGTGTGCAGCCGTCCGGCGGCCGGACCGATCAGGGCCGCAAGCCGCGACTCGACGTTCATATGGATGTCTTCGAGGCTGCGGGAGAATTCGAAATTCCCGTCTTCGATCTCTGACAGGATCGTGTTCAGCCCGTGAACGATCTTGTCTTTATCCTCGGTTGAAATGATGCCTTGATGGGCAAGCATGGTGGCATGGGCGATGGAGCCGCGGATATCCTGCGCAAACAGCTTCTTGTCGAAACCGATCGATGCATTTATCTCCTCCATGATGGCCGCGGGGCCGGAGGCGAAACGTCCGCCCCACATCTGGTTGGAGGATTTGGTGTCCGTGCCGTCAGCCATGAGATGCCTACCTGGAGAATGTAATGACAGCGAAGAAGCCGTTTGGTCTGCCGTCCGTGAAACTTGTCCTGCTTGCCGCCGTCGCCGGGGTCGTCGCCGGTGCGGCAGCGGTATACGTGAAGGAGGCGGGGTATGGCAATGGTATTGGTGAAACGGCCTCCTCCGGACAATGCGAAACGGCCAAGGATCGCGCCGCGGCGCTGACGCCCTTCACTAAGGGACAGGTGGCGGCCATGGTCGCGCCGCAGACGCCGATCTCGCTGCACGATGTCTCCTTCAAGGGAGCGGACGGTCAGCCGCTGTCGATCGCCAATTTCTCCGGCAAGACGCTGCTGCTCAATGTCTGGGCGACCTGGTGCGTGCCTTGCCGAGAGGAAATGCCGGCCTTGAACGCGCTGGAAAAGAGTATGGGCAACGACAAGTTCGAGGTTGTCGCCGTCAATATCGACACCGGCGACGATGAGAAGCCGAAAGCGTTCCGCACCGATTACGGCATCGACAAGCTCGGCTATTATCGTGACAGCACCATGGGCGTCTTCAATGCGCTGAAGAAGCAGGGCCTGGCCTTCGGCCTGCCGGTGACGCTGTTGATCGACGACAAGGGTTGCCTGGTCTCGGCCATGAACGGCCCGGCGGCGTGGGACAGCGACGATGCGAAAAATCTGATCAAGGCGGCGGTGGGGATTTGAATCATCTTGTTGCCCGAACATCCGTCCTCGTGGTTCGAGGGTCGCTTACGCTCCCGCCTCACCATGAGGGCTAACTGTCTGCGCCAGCGAAGGGTAGCTCCGACCTCATCCTGAGGTGCGCAGGCCAAAGGCCGAAGCCTCGAAGGATTGGGTCGGCCCGGAGGTCACCGTAAAAGTTACCGTGTCGGAACTGGCACTTCGCCGCGATAATCGTAGAAGCCACGACCGGATTTGCGGCCGAGCCAGCCGGCTTCGACATATTTCACCAGCAGCGGGCAGGGGCGGTATTTCGAGTCCGCCAGGCCGTCATGCAGGACCTGCATGATCGACAGGCAGGTGTCGAGGCCGATGAAATCGGCAAGCTGCAACGGCCCCATCGGGTGATTGGCGCCGAGCTTCATGGCGGTGTCGATGGCATCGACGGTGCCGACGCCTTCGTAAAGCGTATAGATCGCTTCGTTGATCATCGGCAGCAGGATGCGGTTGACGATGAAGGCCGGGAAGTCTTCGGCCACCGTGATCGTCTTGTCCAGCGAGCTGACATATTCCTTGGCAGCGGAGAAGGTCGTTTCCTCGGTGGCGATGCCGCGCACCAGTTCGACGAGCTTCATCACCGGCACCGGGTTCATGAAGTGAATGCCCATGAAGCGTTCCGGCCGGTCGGTCGCGGAGGCGAGCCGGGTGATCGACAGCGACGAGGTGTTGGTGGCGAGCATCGCCTCGGGCTTCAGGATCGGACAAATCTGAGCGTAGATCTTGCGCTTGACGCTTTCGTCCTCGGTCGCGGCCTCGATGGCGAGGTCGACCTGGGCGAGATCGTTGAGGTCGGAAGAGCCCGATATCAGCGCCAGCGCCGCCTTGCGCTCCTCGTCGGTCATCTTGCCGGAAGAGACCTGGCGGGCAAGGTTGCCATTGATGGTGGCAAGGCCGCTCTCGATGCGTTCCTGCGACAGATCGTAGATATGCACCTTATAACCGGCCATGGCGGATACGTGGGCAATGCCGCAGCCCATCTGGCCCGCTCCGATAATACCGATCGTCTTCAGCGAACTCATTGCCAACTCCCCCGGGGCGGCGCGTTCTCGGCGGCGCGCCATGCTTTTCGTCATAAATTTGCCGGACTATTTCTAGCCCGGCAAGATTGATAGACCCATAAAGGACAATTTTCCAGTCTTTCGCAACTGCGAAAGAGATCAAGAGGCGCGATCAGAGCGCCTTTTCGAGTTCCGGCAGTGCCTCGAAGAGATCGGCGACGAGGCCATAGTCGGCGATCTGGAAGATCGGGGCCTCTTCGTCCTTGTTGATGGCGACGATGACCTTACTGTCCTTCATGCCGGCCAGATGCTGGATGGCGCCGGAAATGCCGCAGGCGATGTAGAGCTGCGGTGCGACCACCTTGCCGGTCTGACCGACCTGCCAGTCGTTCGGCGCGTAGCCGGCATCGACGGCCGCGCGCGATGCGCCGACGGCGGCACCGAGCTTGTCGGCGACGGGAAGGATGACTTCGCGGAACTTCTCCGCCGAGCCGAGCGCCCGGCCACCGGAGATGATGATCTTCGCCGATGTCAGTTCCGGACGGTCGGATGAGGACAGCGCATCGCTGACGAAGCTGGAAAGGCCGGGATTGGCAACCGCCGCGATCGCCTCGACGGCAGCGGGGCCGCCTTCCGGGGCAGACGCGAAGGACGCCGTGCGAACGGTAATCACCTTCTTCGCATCGCTCGACTGTACCGTCTGGATGGCGTTGCCGGCATAGATCGGGCGCTTGAAGGTGTCGGCAGAGACGACGTCAGTGATCTCAGAGATCTGGGCGACGTCGAGCAGGGCTGCGACACGCGGCAGCACGTTCTTGCCGACCGAAGTGGCAGCCGTGATGATGGTGTCGTAGCCGGCGGCCAGCGATACGATCAGATCGGCCAGCGGTTCGGCGAGGTTGTTGGCCAGCTCGTCGCTTTCGGCCAGCAGCACCTTGGAGACGCCGGCAAGCTTTGCGGCGGCATCGGCAGCAGCCTTGGCACCCTTGCCGGCGACGAGGATATGCACGTCGCCACCGATTTTTGCAGCAGCCGTCAGCGTCTTGGCGGTCTGGTCGGAAAGGCTTTGATTGTCGTGGTCAGCCAGAAGAAGAATGGCCATGATGATTGTCTCCCTTTCCTATCCTAGAGCACGCCGGCTTCGACTTTAAGCTTCTCGACGAGTTCGGCAACCGAGGCCACCTTGATGCCCGCCTTGCGGCCGGACGGCTCTTCCGTCTTCAGCACCTTGAGACGCGGCTCGGTCGAGACGCCGAAATCGGCCGGTGTCTTCTTGTCGAGCGGCTTCTTCTTCGCCTTCATGATGTTCGGCAGCGAGGCATAGCGCGGCTCGTTGAGGCGAAGGTCGGTGGTGACAACGGCCGGAAGCTTGATCTCGATGGTCTGCAGGCCGCCATCGACTTCGCGGGTCACGGTTGCCTTGCCGTCGCCGATCTCGATCTTCGAGGCGAAGGTCGCCTGTGCCGAGCCCAGGAGGGCTGCGAGCATCTGGCCGGTCTGGTTACTGTCGTCATCGATCGCCTGCTTGCCGACGATGATCAGGCCCGGCTGTTCGGCGTCTGCCACACCTTTAAGGATCTTGGCGACGGCCAGTGGCTCGACGGCATCATCGGTCTCGACCAGGATCGCCCGGTCGGCGCCCATGGCGAGTGCAGTGCGCAGCGTCTCTTCAGCCTTGGCAGGCCCGATCGAGACGACCACGACTTCCTCAGCCTTGCCGGCTTCCTTCAGCCGCAGCGCTTCCTCAACCGAGATCTCGTCGAACGGGTTCATCGACATCTTGACGTTGGCAAGCTCAACGCCAGTCCCATCCGGCTTCACACGGATCTTCACGTTGTAATCAACTACCCGCTTCACGGGGACCAGAATCTTCATGGAATCCTTCCTTCAACACTGCGCTCTAGACCATGGCCTGTTTAACGCCGTTCCGTTTGTCGAATGGCGACATGGATACGCGTTTTTTTCCCAATTACAACGCTTCCATGCCGCAGACAGGCAAATTGCTTTAGGGGTGTAAATAACGTTTACGTTAACGTCAATATGATCGCCCGGTACGAGACATAATTTGCCTTGTTACCGATTCTTGCCGGGAACCCAGAGCACATCGGCGCGGCCGTGATCATTGGCATGGCGCGCGGCGACAAACAGGAAGTCCGAGAGGCGGTTGACGTATTTCAATGCCACCGGGCTGACACGCTCGCCCTTGCTGCGCGACAGGGCCACCATCAGCCGCTCGGCGCGTCGCGCGATGGTGCGGGCAAGGTGGAGATGGGCGGAGGCGGGGCTGCCGGCGGGCAGGACGAAGGAGTTCAGCGGTTCGAGACCGGCATTCAGAGCATCGATATCATGTTCGATACGCGACACCTGATTGTCGATGATGCGCAGCGGCTCGTAGGGAAGCGGTTCATCGGTTTCCGGCGCCGAGAGATCGGCGCCGAGATCGAACAGATCGTTCTGGATACGCATCAGCATGGCATCGAGCTCGGGCATATCAGCCGTATGCAGCCGGGCAATGCCGATCGCGGAATTGGTTTCGTCGATGGTGCCGTAGGATTCGACGCGCAGGTCGTGCTTCAGCCGGCGTGGGCCGGAAACGAGGCCGGTGGTGCCGTCGTCACCGGTCTTGGTATAGATCTTGTTGAGCTTGACCATCTTGATCCCGTAATCAGGCCGGACGGCCGCCGCCGGTCAGCCACAGCGTCAGCATGATCAGGATGACGGCGACCGCCTGCAGCAGCACACGAAGCTGCATCAGCCGGTTGGAGAGATTGGGGTTGTCACCCTTCATCATGTTGAACAGGCCGCGAATGAGGACGAGCACGACAAGGCCCATGACAATGATGGCGGCGATATAGGTAAATGTGGACATGGCTCTCCTCCGTCCCCGTCTTTCAATCCAGCCGGCGCATCAGACGATAGAAAAGGTTAGCCGGCAACAGCCTTTTCAGAAGAACGCCCTGCTTGGCAGGGGTGGTCACGAGATAGTGCGGACGCGGATTTTTCGCATTCAAGGCGGATTTTAACACGTCATAGACGGCTTCGGATCCCAATTTATGCCTGTTGACCGGGCCTGTGCCATTCAGTCGCGCCAGCTGCCGCCGGTATTCGACGGCATGGGCCGAATGTTTGAGATCGATATGTTCCTCGATCTTGGCGAGCGCATTGGCGGTGAAGCGCGTGGCGATCGGGCCGGGCTCGATCAGGCTGACATGGATGCCGCTATCCTGCAGCTCCATCCGGAGCGTGATCGTCAGTCCCTCCAGCGCGAATTTCGAGGCCGTATAGGCGCCGCGGAAGCGATAGGGGATGAGGCCGAGGATGGACGAGCAATTGACGATGCGGCCCTGACCTCGGGCGCGCATCAGCGGGATCACCTGCCGCGTCAGCTCGTGCCAGCCGAAGAAATTTGTCTCGAACTGTTCGCGCAGCACATCAGTGGAGAGGTCTTCCACCGCGCCCGGTTGGCCATAGGCGCCATTATTGAACAGGGCGTCGATGCGGTCGCCGGTCCGTTCGCGGACTGTCGCGACCAGCGACGAGATCGTGTCAGGCCGAGAGTAATCCATCAGCAGCGTTTCGATACCGTCAGCCTCGAGCGGGCCGAGGTCGACCCCCTTGCGCACGGTGGCGAAAACCCGCCAGCCATCGGCCTTTAGCGCCCGGGCGCAATAAGCGCCGATGCCGGAGGAGCAGCCCGTCACGATGATGGTGCGTTGATCTGCCATGGAATGATTCCTGTACAAAGTGGGAGTCGTTTCCCATATTCAGGAGCCCGATACAATCGACAACCGGTGGATGAGGACCGGGAGCAAGCGGAGATGGAATGCCGACATTCGTGCGTGCGCTTTACAAGGTCGTCTACGATGCAGTGTTCCATTTCGTCGAGGACGATGGGTTCGCCATGGCGAGCCATGTCGCGCTCTCGACGCTGCTGGCGGTTTTCCCGTTCCTGATTTTCGGCACCGCGCTTGCGAGCTTCCTCGGCGCCAGCCAGTTTTCCTCGACGGCGGTGCACCTGATCTTCGACACCTGGCCGGAAGCGATTGCCAAGCCGGTGGCCGACCAGGTCGTGCAGGTGCTGACCATTCCGCGTGGCGGGCTGCTGACGATCTCGGTGCTGGCGGCCGCCTACTTCGCCTCGAACGGTGTCGAGGCGCTGCGCATTTCGCTCAACCGCGCCTATCGGGTGCCGGAAACGCGGCCATGGTATTTCAATCGTCTGGCCAGCCTCGGCTATGTGCTGATCGCGGTTCTGATCTTCGCGCTGCTGAGCATCCTCCTGGTCGCCGTGCCGCTGGCGCTGAATTATACGCGGCAGTGGCTGCCAGGGCTCGCCGATATCCTAGACGTCGTTTTCAGCTGGCGAATCTACGGCACCATCTTCCTGTTGGTGGCGGGGCTGCTGATCCTGCATCTGTGGCTGGCGGCGGGGCGGCGGCGGTTGTTCGACGTCATCCCCGGCGTGTTCCTGACCCTGGTCTTCTGGTCGATCGGGGCGCTGCTCTTTGCCTATTATCTCTCGACCTTCGCCAATTACACCGCCACCTATGCCGGCCTCGCCTCGGTGATGATCGTCTTGATCTTCCTCTATATGCTCGCGGTGATCTTCATCATGGGCGCGGAGATCAATGCGGCGCTGATGAAGTTCAAGGTGCGGCGCCTGCTGTTCGGCAAGGTGGCTAGCCCGCAAGTCGACAAGCCAGACGTCGACAAGCAGCAATCAGAGGCCGATGCGGCGGCGAAGCTCCGCCGGTGACAGGCCCTGCCGGCGCCATTCGGCGATGCCGGTGTCGCCCTGGCTCTTCGACAGCTTCCGACCGTCGTCGCCGAGGATCAGCCGGTGATGGTGGTAGAGCGGCTCCGGCAGGCCGAGCAAGCTTTGCAACAGGCGGTGGATCGAGGTGGCGTGGAAGAGGTCGAGACCACGCACGACATGGGTAATGTCCTGTGCCGCGTCGTCGACGACCACGGAGAGATGATAGCTCGACGGCGCATCGGAACGCGACAGCACGACGTCGCCCCAGGCGGCGGGATCGGCAAGGATATCGCCCGTCTCGCCATCGCCGCTTTCGCGCCAATGGAGCGGCTGGTTGACCTCGGCGATAGCTTTCTCCATGTCGAGCCGCCAGGCATGCTTGAGGCCGGCGTCCAGCAATCGCTGCCTCTCAGAGACACTGCGCTCGCGATCGTCGGGCGGATAAAGAGGCGTGCCGTCCGGATCGCGCGGCCAGGGCTTGCCGCTTGTTTCACCCGCCGCGACCCGCGCCTTCACCTCGCCGCGGGTGAGAAAGGCGGGATAGACGAAGCCGCGGTCGATCAGCGACTGCAAGGCGCTCTGATAGGCTGGGAAATGCTGGGACTGCCGGCGCACTGGCTCCTCCCATGAAAGACCAAGCCAGCGGAGATCGGTCAAAATTCCCACTTCGAAATCGGGTGTACAGCGGGCCTGATCTATGTCCTCGATGCGCAGGAGAAAATCGCCGCCGGCCTTGATCGCCAAGTCGTGATTGAGGATCGCCGACAGCGCGTGGCCGAGATGCAGCCGGCCGTTCGGGCTCGGCGCAAAGCGGAATCTCGGCTTTTGACGGGGAATCGCGATCATGCTTTCTTCTGCCACGAATTTTAATCCCGGACCATGAGACGCCATGCACATCATTCGCGATGAAGACGATATCAGGCAAGGACTGGCGGCGCTGGTCGAGCTTGATCCACGCCTGCGGCAGATTGTGTCAGAGGCTGGCCCGGTGCCGCTGCGCCTGCGCGAGCCGGGCTTCGAGGGGCTGGCCCATATCATCGTCTCGCAGGTTGTGTCGCGGGCAAGCGCGGACGCGATCTGGGGGCGGATGACGGCGAGGCTCGGCCGGGTGACGGCCGAGGCCTATGCCGGGCTGGAGCCGGATGCCTGGCGGGTTTTCGGCCTGTCGCGAATCAAGGCGGACACGCTGGCGCGGGTTGCCGATGCGGTTGTCGAAAGCCGAATCGATCTGCATTCGTTGAGCACCGAGCATCCGGAAAAGGCGCTGTCCGAACTGACTTCGATCAAGGGGATAGGGCCTTGGACGGCGGAGGTCTACCTGATGTTTTGCGGCGGTCACGCAGATGTGTTCCCGGTCGGCGATGTCGCCCTGCAGGCGGCTGTGGGCATGGCATTCGGCCATGAGATCAGGCCCCTGCCGAAGCTTTTGGCCCGGGAAGCGGCGGTCTGGGCGCCCTGGCGCTCGGTCGCGGCCCGGCTTTTCTGGGCTTATTATGCCGTCAAGACCCGGCGCGACGCGCTGCCTATCGATTAATCAGTGGGTCTCATAGATCAGCCGCTTTTCACTGAATTTATTGGACTTCACAATCCTGTAACAACCGGCCTAATATACAGGTGCAGATGCCGAATCGATCAGGAGGGTTCCTTGACGATTGCAGTCTCCCCGCAGTCCCTGCCGGCGCTCGTGCTGAACGCTGACTATAGACCGCTGAGTTATTACCCCTTGTCGCTCTGGTCCTGGCAGGACGCGATCAAGGCGGTTTTCCTTGACCGTGTGAATATCATCGCCGAATACGATCAGTGCGTATCGTCACCGAGCTTCTCGATGCGGCTGCCGAGCGTTGTCTGCCTCAAGACTTACGTTCAGCCGTCCCGCAATCCGGCCTTTACCCGGTTCAACGTCTTCCTGCGTGACCGGTTCGAGTGCCAGTATTGCGGCACCCATGACGACCTGACTTTCGACCATGTCATCCCGCGCGCCCATGGCGGCGAGACGACCTGGCAGAACGTCGTTGCGGCCTGCTCGCCATGCAACCTGCGCAAGGGCAGCAAGCTGCCGAAGCAGGCGGGCATGTTCCCGGCACAGAAGCCGTATCAGCCGACCGTGCAGGACCTGCACAATAACGGTCGTCTGTTCCCGCCGAACTATCTGCACGACAGCTGGCTCGACTATCTCTACTGGGATACGGAACTGCAGCCTTAAAATTCCTTCTCTCCGCTGGAGAGAAGGGACTATGCTGTCTTCTTCACACCCACAAAGGCAATCGCCGCGAGGATCACGCTGGCGACGACGTTCCAGCCCGCCATCGAGATGCCGAGGACGCGGAGTGCTGCTTCCGTGCAGGAGGGGCCTTTGATGGTGCTAAGTTCGTTCAGGAGGTCGCCGGCATTCTGCGTCATGCTGCTGGCGGAGGTGGAGCAGGTCGTGGGACCTGCCCAGAAGTGCCATTCGACGCCGGCGTGATAGACGCCGATGCCGCCTCCGACCACCATCATCAGGCCGGCGATCGCAAGCAGCGTGCGGGTAATCCAGGAAGGCAGGCGAAGGATGGCCGTCAGGGCTGCGACGATCGCGACGGGAATGCCGTAGTAATAGGGCTGGCGTTGCTCCAGGCAGAGCGCGCAGGGGATATAGCCGCCGATATGCTGGAAGCCGAGCGCCGAGCCGACGACGATGATCATGCCGATCGCGAGCAACGCCGAATAACTGAGGCCGGCGCGAGAGGAGGTCAAAGTCTGGGACATCAGGGGCTCCGTGGTCAGTTTGCCAGAGCAAAATGGAAGATGCCGTAGAGGGCGATGAGAATGCCGGCGGCGGCCATGGTGATTTGGCCGAGGCGTTTCTCGATGAAGTGGCGGATCGATTCGCCGTAGCGGCGCAGCAGGAAGGCGAGGAAGAAGAAGCGCGCGCCACGCGCGACGATGGCCGAGATGATGAACAGGCCGAGATCGATGTGAGCGACACCGGACAGGATCGTCACCACCTTGATCGGCGGAAGGTGCGCAAGGCCCGAGGTGACCAGCAGCAGAACAATCCATTCGTAGGTGACGCCTGCGCTCATCTGGTTGAAGGCGTCGAGCTTGCCGTAGAATTCCAGGATCGGCTTGGCGATGGTCTCGAAGGCGTAGTAGCCGAGCGCCCAGCCGGCGATGCCGCCGAGCACGGAGGCGATGGTCGCCGTCAGCGCGTAGCGCCAGGCCCGCTCGGGCTTTGCCAGCGACATGGGCAGGAACAGGACGTCCGCGGGGACAAGAAAGACGGAGCTTTCGACGAAGGCGATAACGGCCAACCAGACTTCCGCCGATTTGCGGCCGGCCAGCGACATGGTCCAATCGTAAAGTCTACGTAGCATGGTACCCCCTTTTGCTGCGTTGCACACCTTTAGGGACGAGGATTGTGGCTGTAAATGGCCGCAGGCTTGGGCGGGCAGCACAAAGTCAAAATTTTTCGTGAAGCCGGGGTGATCGGCGTCACTGCGTTTTTGTTTAGTGTTTTCTTATGTTTCGGGTGTTGGATACCGTGCCAATGACGGTTTTTGCAGTCTCCGTGTTCAGTCTCTATCCATCACTGTGACGAATTATTCAAAGAAAATAAATATTTCTGGGTAATTCATGTTATGATGGGGCAATAATTAAAATAATCAGGCAAGGAGAATTTAGATGAGGCGGTTTAATTTATTTTTCACCGGACGACAGTACGCGATTTTCTTCATCGAAACATCGGTTATATCCGCTGGTATTGCTCTCATGCTTATTGCTAATCTTCCTGTGATTCACTGAATTCTGTTGATCGCTGCCCAGCTGGGTGGCGCCTGTTGCATGGCTGCCGCCCTTATCACATTTACCCTGCCGTGCTCTGGAACTTTTTCTGCATCCAAGGGTTTATAGTTCGTGATGTGGAGGAGTATCGCTATGAGCAATGATTTCAATAGACCAAATCCAGACCTTGGAACGCCGCCGCTGTCACGCCGCCCGCCCTGGGCATCGTGGCTGGTTATCCTGGCGGCGGCTGTCGTAGCCGCATTGGCG
>NZ_AJVM01000030.1:0-3903 GCF_000281735.1 Rhizobium sp. AP16
CGGCCGCCGGCATCACCGGCCACAAGGATATCCGGCTTACCGGCGCGACCGATGTCAGCGGCCAGATTCTCGGTGCCGGCAATGTGACGCTCACCGGCAACAGCATCAAGGCTGGCTCGGTCATCGCCGGCACGGATTTCGTCACGACCAGCGCATCGTCGAGCGGCGCCATTGCCGTCGGCTCTGCCGGCGATCTCGTGATCGACGCGAATACGAGCGGCAGCGTCGATATCGGCACTCTTCTGTCCGCCGGCATGCTGACGGTCGATGCCGCAAGCTTCACGGCCAATAATGTCACCGGCCATGGGGCCGTTTCCATCGATGCCGCCACCAACGTCCAGGGTCAAATTCTCGCGGCAAGCGGTGTCTCGGTCGCCGGCGCGTCCATCCATGCTGGCGTCGTTGTTTCCGGTGTCGATCTTGCCGCCACGAGCCGGTCGACCACCGGCGATATCGTCCTCGGTGCGAATGCCGTGGATCTCACGCTCATCGCGACCGCTGGCGATATAGCTGCCGGCAATCTGCTGTCCGCTGGTAGCCTTGGTGTCCGCGCCTCTGGCAATATCACCGCCAATGCCGTCGCTCACAAGGATATGACCGGCACCGCCGGCGGCGCGATCACGCTGACCGGCCAGTCGCTCGCCGCCGGCAATGTCAACCTCTCGGCACAGTCGATCTCAGTTGGCACACTGGTTTCCGGCCTGGATTTCGCCGCCACCAATGCCTCGTCCAGCGGCAGCCTGATGCTGCAGCGCAGCGGCGCCATGAATCTCACGGCGTCAAACGGATCGATCACTGCCGGCACGGCGCTGCTCAGCGGCGGGGATCTTGCCGCCAATGCCCATCAGGATATTTCCTACGCCCTGCTGCAGAGCCTCGGCAACGCCTCCCTCACGGCTCCGGGCCAGATCAGTTACGGCAACCTCACCAGCACCGTCGGCAATCTGGCGCTGACGACCGGAAATGTCGATCTTTCGAACGGCCGGGGCGGGCATATCGCGACTGGCGGCACGCTGACCGTCAATGCGGCTTCCGCCGCCTTCAACAATTCGCGCCTCGTTCTTGGCGGACTCGCCCTCAATCTCTCCGGCAATGCCGATCTTACCAATGCGCAGATCAGCACCGCCACCAATGCCGGCGGCTCCGGCGATATCACGATCTCAGCCAGCAGCCTTATCACCTCCGATGCCACCGAGTTGCTGGCCGCCCACGATCTGGCGCTAACGCTGTCGAGCCTCGGCAACGCCGGGCAGCTTGCCGCCGGCCACGATCTGACGCTCAACACCACCGGTGATTTCACCAACACCGCGAGCGGCCTCGTCTACGCCGTCAACGCTGCGAGCCTCTTTGTTGGGGGTGGTCTCACCAACGACCAGGGCGCCATCATGTCAGGCGGGAATCTGACGATCGCCGGCGGTGCTCAGGGGCAAAGGAACAATGCGGTCGTCAACAGATCCGGCCTTATCCAGGCCGGCGGCGACATGTCGATCGTCACGAGCAATCTCGTCAACGAGCGCCTGACGACGCCGACCTGGGTGACGGGCCAATTGATCTCGTCAGGCGCGGTGGTGGGGACTTTCGTCCTCAATCCCGATGTTGCCGGCAAGCCGTTCGCCTATCTGGAAACGAGCGACCAGAACATATTCCAGCTCTATCCCGGCATCGATCCACCCTCTTGGCAGGAATATGAGCCGCAGCTGTGGTCGCAGGCAACTCTTGCCGACGGCACGGTCTACCATGCCTGGACCTGGGTCTCCGGCAACGGACCGACCGAAGTCCGGCCGATCCTCGACTGGATCAAGGACAGAGTGCCGAAAGACGCCAATGGCACCCCCGTGCTCGATGCGAACAATCCGTCGAAGTATTTCATCGTCGATCAAGTCATCCGCGGCGGCTCCGATACCAGCACGACCTATACCTGGGATCCGACCGCCAATATCAGCCAGTCGGTCTATGAGGATCGCTTCACCAGCGCCCTCAGTCCGGAGGCGGTGATCCGCGCTGGTCGCAACCTGACGATCGACGCCACCAATCTGACCAACGCCTATAGTACGATCGAGGCCGGCGGCAATGCGACGTTGACCGGCGGCACCTTGACCAACACGGGTGTCGCGCTCAATCGCACCACGACCCTGACCTGCAACGCGCAGGGCGCCTGCACGGCCTACAATGCCGACGGCACGGCCGATCCTTCGCGCAATATCGCAAGCGGAACATCCATCGTCAGTAAGACCGAGGTAATCGGCGGCGCAGCCGGCAATATCCATGCCGCCGGTGCGCTCAGCGTCAACTACGGAAGCGTCAACAACAGTGTGGCGGCCGGTTCGATGACCGGCGGGACTGCAGTTGCCTCGCTCAGCGATCCCGGCGATCCGCTGTCCGCTCTCGACGGGCTGACGGCCGGCGGGGCGCTCTTCAACGTCAACTCCGCCATAGCCGGCATCACGGCCGGCGGCGGTGCGACAGCGGGCGCTGGCGTGACGCTCAATGCCGGCAATCCCACGATCGGAACCGGGCCATCGGTCGGCGCCGGCGGCGTCGTGGCCAATGGCGGCGCGACCGTCAACGGCAATAGCCTCGTGGCCAAGCTCGGTATTGCGATCGGCAATGCCGATCTCGCCGAACTCGTGCGTGTCAACGGCGCCGAGCTTGCGGCAGCGGCCAAGCCCCAGTCGGGTGGCGTCGGCGGCACGATCCCCGGTCAGGTCTTCCTTTTCGAGACCCGCGCGGCGTTCCTCGATGTCAGCAAGTTCTATGGTTCCAGCTACGCCTTGAGCCGCCTCGGCTACACGCCGGACACCAGCGTCCCCTTCCTCGGCGACGCTTACTTCGAAAACCAGTTGGTCGACAGCCAGCTTCGCCAGCTCGTGGGCGAGGGGTTCGGCAACGGCTCCTTCATCCCCGGCAGCGACGCCATCGACCAGATGAAGACGCTTCTCGACAATGGCGTCGCCTATGCGCAGGCCCATGGACTTGCCGTAGGGCAGGGGCTGACGCCGGAACAGGCCGCCTCGCTCACGCAGTCGATCGTGATCTACCAGACGCAAACCGTGAACGGTGCGCAAGTTCTGGTGCCGGTCGTCTATGTCGCGGCAGCCGACAAGGCGAAGATCAACGGAGCCGGCGCGATGATGTCGGGCGGCAGCGTCAGCATGACGGTCGGCGATCTCAACAATTCCGGCGCCATCGCCGCGGCCGGCGGCATGGCGATCAACGCCAATACCATCAAGGCGAATGGCGGCAGCTTCCTCGCTGGCGGCGGCATGACCCTGGCCGCGACCAACGACATGTCGCTCTCGGGTCAAACCGTCAAGATCGGTGGCCAGACCATGGTCAATCCGACTGCCGGCGTGAAGGCGGGCGGCAATCTGCAGATGACGGCCGGTAATGCCATGACCCTGAATGCGGTCAGCGTCGATGCGGGCGGCAGCGCGCAGCTTTCGGCCGGCAACATCACGCTCGGTAGCGTCAAGGTCGACAATGCCGGCCAGCAAAATGCCACGGGAACGCGGATCACCGCAGCCGGCAATCTCGGCATTGTCGGTGCCAATGACGTCAATATCATCGGTTCCTCGGCCAAGGCCGGCGGCGATCTCGCCGTCACCGCCACGAACGGCGCGGTCAATATCGTCTCCACCGATGTCGCCCGCCGGACGGATGACGGCTATACGAAGACGGTGCGCACCGATCAGCAGGGCGCGCAGCTCTCCGCCGGCGGCAACCTGCTCGTCAACGGCAATCAGGGTGTGCTTATCTCCGGCTCGTCCGTATCGGCAAAGGGCGATGTCGGCCTGACGTCGAACGGGGACATCAACGTCACGACGTCGCAAAGCCAGTCGAACTCGACATTCGGCAAGGGCTCGTCGTCGTCGCTGACGCACAATGGCTCCACGATTACAGCCG
>NZ_AJVM01000031.1:0-59524 GCF_000281735.1 Rhizobium sp. AP16
CCGCCACTGGATGGCGCAGGCGCTGCGCGCACCGCGTGATCCGGCCTGGGTGGCCGACGGCTTCGTCTCCGACAAATGGCTGCCACTGTCGCCCATCACCGGCCGGCTCGATGCCTTCGAATGGAAAGCACCCTTCGGCCAGATCGAGGGACCACTGGAAGAAGGCGCGGCCGTTTCGGTCGATGCCGCGCTGAAGTCGCTGCCGCCGATGCGCGAGGCTACTCCCGCAACCGCTGCGGTAAAGGCGACTTCACCAATAGTTGCATCGCCGACTACCCGCACCTCTGTTATAGAGCTGGAACCAATCGCGGCGAAGCCGGCAACAGCCGCCGCCGCAACCGAGCCGGCGAAGGAGCCGGAACCAAGGCCCTTCTTCGGCGGTGCGCCGGATGATCCGGGTGTGAAAAATCGAGAACTTGAACCGGACCCCAAGACACGGCTCAAGTTGTTCTAGGGCATGATCTCAGGGAGCGCGCAGCGCTTTCCGGAAGAAAGTGCTCAGTTGCTCTAAGAATGGAACCGAATGTTTGAACGCTTTCAGGAATTTTTCCACAGCCTGACGAAAGACCACTCCAAATCCGGTTTTGCACCAGACGACCCGCGCATCGCGGTGGCGGCTCTGTGTTTTCAGGTGATGGAAGCGGACGGCAAGATCGAGGACAGCGAAAAAAAACGGCTGCGCAAGCTATTGAAGAGCCAGTACGGTCTCGACGGCCGCCAGCTCGACGCGCTGATCGCCGCCGGCCAGGAAGCCGAGAGCGAGGCGGTCGATTACTACCGCTTCACCTCCGACCTGAAACGCCATCTGAATAGCGAGCAGCGACTTGAGCTCCTCGGCATCCTCTGGGACATCGTCTATGCCGATGGCGAGCGCAGCGAGATGGAGGATCACGCGATCTGGCGGATCGCCGATCTCATGGGCATCTCCGATCGCGAGCGCATCGTGAAACGCCAGGAGGCCGCTGCCCGCGCCCCGGGCCACGCGATGGAGACTGGCGATGATGATTGAAGCGCCACGGCGCGGCAAGGATCGCCGCCCCGTCCTGATCGTGTTGCACCAGGAGCGCTCCAGCCCCGGCCGCGTCGGTCACATGCTTCTGGACAAGGGCTATGATCTCGATGTCCGCCGCCCGGTGCTCGGCGATGGACTGCCGACGACGCTGGAGGGTCACGCGGGCGCGGTGGTCTTCGGCGGGCCGATGAGCGCCAATGATCCCGACGATTTCGTCAAGGCGGAGATTGACTGGCTTGATGTGCCGCTCAAGGAAAACCGCCCCTATCTCGGCATCTGTCTCGGCGCGCAGATGCTTGCCCGCCATCTCGGCGCCAAGGTGAAGGCGCGCGACGACGGCAAGACCGAAATTGGCTGGTATCCGCTGCAGCCGACTGAAAGGGGCCGGCTTCTGATGCGCCGCTGGCCGCAAATGGTCTATCACTTCCACCGCGAAGGCTTCGACCTGCCGCACGGCGCCGAGCTGCTGGCAACCGGCGAGACCTATCCCAACCAGGCTTACCGCTATGGCGCCAATGCCTGGGGCCTGCAGTTCCACGCAGAACTCACGCGTGCGATGATGCAGCGCTGGGTCGTGCACGGCGAACACCGCTTCTGCATGCCGAACGCCCAGCAGGGCCGCGAGCATCTGGAAGGCCGCATGATCTTCGATCCGCCGCTGAAAACCTGGCTCTCCGAATTCCTCGACATGGTGTTCGAGGGCAAGCAGGCGATGGCGGCTTGAGCTGCCCGATATCTCAGCTCGGCTCCAACATCGACATGTATCGCCTAATTGCTTGACGCACCGACGCGGCGTAGCGCCTTAAGCGTTCGCTATCGGCAGCAAGCTCGTCCCGCAGCGTTCTCGGGATCTCCAGCTGAACGCCCACATTCCGCTTGCCGCCATTACATATATTGCCAGCCGCCGTGCCTGCCAGAGGCTCGCCCTTCACTCTCGCAACGGCCCTGAACGCACCCTCGGACAATGCTTGCACGATCACGTCGCGAAGGACCTCATCAAGGCCACCGACCCAGGAGGCCTCCGGATCGTCCCTGTCGATCCGGCCGTGAATGGCAACGACAATCGAGGATGCCGAAACCAGAGCACGCGCCTTCGGCTCGTCAAAACGGTCCGAGGTGATGTGCAGCTCATGATGCGCCCTGCCCGCTCTCAATCCCTCGAAGCAGTAAGCGGAGAAAGTGTCGGACGCCATTTCCAGCGCGATCTCCGACGTCGTGGGCTCGATGAAACCTCCGTGGGGAGCAATGATGGTGGCCGGCGATGATCTCGCTTCCACACGGATGCGATAGTCGACACCCTCGGTTTCATGCTCTCGCAGCGTTGAGAATGAACTATATCGATCCGGCTGCTTTACCATGGTGCACCTTTACGCCGCCTGCGGCGCGCCCTCGCGGTCCGGTGCGTTCAAACTGTCGATCTTGCGCAGTTGCGGGAAGCCCGTCGCCCAGATGATCGCCACCGCCAGCGTGCCGATGCCGCCGATGACGACGGCAGGGATGGCGCCGAAATAGCTGGCCATGGTGCCCGCCCGGAATTCGCCGAGCTCGTTCGAGGCGCCGACAAAGACCATGTTGACGGCGTTGACGCGGCCGCGCACATGATCCGGCGTCCAAAGCGTGATCAGGGTTTCGCGAACATAGACCGAGATCAGGTCCGACGCGCCCATGATCGCAAGGGCCGTGATCGACAGCCACGGCGTATGCGATATGCCGAAGATCAGCGTTCCCAGGCCAAACATGCCGACGCCAATAAACATGCAGATCCCAGCCCGGTGCCGGATGGGATAGGTCGCCAGAAACAGGCCCATGGCGATGGCGCCGAAGCTCGGCGCGGCGCGCAGGAGGCCGAGGCCCCAGGGACCGAGCGTCAGAATATCGCGTGCAAAGATCGGCATCAGCGCCACGGCGCCGCCGAGCAGCACGGCGAACAGGTCGAGCGAGACTGCGCCCAGCACCACCTTCTCCGACCAGATGAAACGGAAGCCAGCAAGGATTTCGTTCAGACTCTTCGATTGATGGGCCACGCGCTGCTGCGGCTTCGGAATGAGAAAGGTGAGCACAGAACCGGCCGCGAAGAACAGGACGGCGACGCCATAGGAAACGCTCGGGCCGATGCCGTAAAGCAGGCCGCCGGCGACCGGGCCAAGGATGGCGGCGGCGTCCCAGGACATCGAATTCCAGGTTACCGCGTTCGAAAGATCCGCAGGTGGAATGAGATTGGGAGCAAGCGACTGTGTCGCCGGCGTCATGAACGCGCGCTCGATGCCGAAGACCGTAAGAATGAGGAAGACCGGAAACGGCGCGAACGTGTTGGTGACCGTCAGAAACAGCAGCACAGCCGTGCAGATCGTCCCGACGAGAATGCAGATGGCGGCAATCATGCGCCTGTTGTAGCGGTCGGCCACAGTGCCGGTCACCAGGATCAGCAGCAGCGACGGCAGGAACTGCACCAGGCCGATCAGGCCGAGATAGATCGGCTTGCCGGTATGCTCGTACATCTGCCAGCCGACGGAAACGCTGACGACCTGCGTGGCAAAGCCGGTCAGAAAACGGGCAAAGAAGAAATAGGTGTAGGCGATATGCCGGAACGCGGCAAATCTGTCTCCGCTGGCAACCAACGACATATGTGAGACTTTCCGACCGGAGCAATGGCGCAGAACGCGCTCGCTCGGCCTGTTAGGCATGATTCAGCCTGTGTCAAAGCATGGGGCTTGCCCGTTAAGTCGCCAATGTCTACATGTCTGTCAACCACGAAATGGAGACGGACATGCTCGCCTTATTTCAAACCATTGATCTGGCTTTGAATCTTTATACCTGGGTGCTGATCGCCAGCGCCATCTTCTCTTGGCTCTATGCTTTCAACGTCATCAATTCGAGCAATCAGTTCGTCAATTCGGTCGGAAGCTTTCTGTATGCAGTCACCGAACCGGCGCTGCGCCCGATCCGCCGCATACTGCCCAATCTCGGCGGCATCGATATTTCGCCGATCATCCTACTGCTAATTATCTTTTTCTTGCGGCAGCTCCTGAGAACTTCCATCTACCCAATGTTTCTGTAGTGAGCGACGCTTGGCAAGCTTTTGCCGAGCATGTGAGATTATCGGTCCGGCTCACGCCCAATGGCGGGCGTGACGCCATTGATGGTATCGAGACCGGAGCCGATGGTGAGGCCTATCTGAAGGTCAGAGTGTCCGCTGTGCCGGAAAAGGGCAAGGCCAACAAGGCGCTGATCGCGCTGCTGGCCAAGCGCCTTAGCATCCCCAAATCCTCGCTCAGCGTGATTTCCGGCGACACAGCACGTAAAAAAATCCTCCGGATCGATGGCGACCCGGAGGATTTGATAGGCAGGCTGAAAACTATCGTGAAGGACTGATCAGGCCTTCGCCTTCTTGGCGCGCTCGATGGCTTCGAGAATAAGCTCACCAGCTTCCTTGGAACCGCCCCAGCCATAGATCTTCACCCATTTGCCGGGTTCCAAATCCTTGTAGTGCGCAAAGAAATGCTCGATCTGCTTCAGCGTGATCTCCGGCAGGTCGGTATGTTCCTTGACCTTTTCGTAGCGCAGCGTCAGCTTCGGCGACGGAACGGCAATGATCTTTTCGTCCTTGCCGGAATTGTCTTCCATCTTCAGCACGCCGATCGGGCGAACATTGATGACGCAGCCCGGCACCAGCGGACGAGTGCTGGCGATCAGCACGTCGATCGGGTCGCCGTCTTCGGAAAGCGTGTGGGGAACGAAGCCGTAATTGCCCGGATAGGTCATCGGCGTGTAGAGGAAACGGTCGACGACCAGCGTGCCGGCCTCCTTGTCCATTTCATACTTGATCGGGTGACCGCCGACCGGAACTTCAACGATGACGTTGACGTCTTCGGGCGGGTTCTTACCAATGGAAATCGCGTCGATACGCATGCGTGTCCCCTAAATATTCAGGATGGTTGCCGCAAGCCAGATAATCGGAATCATTCCGCAACGCAACAATGCATTGGTAGAGTACGGGATTTTATCGGGGATCGCAGCCGAGACGATGCGGCACTCTCAAGGCCAGACGAAGCCGATCTTCTTGATCTGCTTGCGGTCGAAGGTCTCGACACCCTCACAGAAATCGGCGCCGCCCTGGCCGCGATAGAACCGGTCGGCATTCTCGTTCTCTTCGAGGCACCAGACGACAAGACCCTTGCAGCCGAGCGACTTCAACAACCGGCGCGCTTCACCAAACAGCAGCCGGCCAAGACCGATACCCTGATATTCCGGGCGAAGATAAAGCTCGTAGATCTCGCCTTCCTGCGGCAGAGCGCGGGCGCGGTTGAGACCGAGCGTGGCATAGCCGGCAATCTCGCCGGCGACATCGAGAACGAGAAGCGTGGCCGGACCGCTGGTCGCCTTGCGCCACCAGCTTTCGCCGCGCCGTTCGATCATCTGGCTCAGCGCACGATGCGGAATGATGCCGGAATAGGTGTACTGCCACGACTGGCGGTGCACCTCCGAAATGGCCCGGGCATCATGCGGTTCTGCCCGCCGAACATCAATCGACAACGTCTTCATAACGTTTACTCTGGTCTCGCCAGCCCAAATTAACCATCCTCATTTACGAAGACGGCCGACTTGCCCACAGCCTTTATCCGTGGACGACTGCTGAAAATTAACGCCTTTTTAACCTTTGCCACAAGGGTCCAAAAATCGAACACACAAAATAAAACCCCGGCACAATGGCCGGGGTTGAGTGGTTCGAAGCGATACAGGCCGTTCCGTTAAGCAGAACGCGCCTTTTCCATGCGCTTACGCTCGTTCGGGTCGAGATACATCTTGCGCAGACGAATCGACTTCGGCGTGACTTCCATCAGCTCGTCGTCCTGGATCCAGGAGAGCGCGCGGTCAAGCGTCATGCGGATCGGCGGCGTCAGCTTGACGGCCTCGTCCTTGTTGACCGAGCGGATGTTGGTCAATTGCTTGCCCTTGAGGACGTTGACTTCAAGGTCGTTGTCGCGTGTGTGGATGCCGATAATCATGCCGGCATAAACCTTTTCACCCGGATCGATGATCATCGGACCGCGATCTTCCAGGTTGAACATCGCGTAGGCGACGGCTTCGCCGGATGCGTTGGACAGCAGGACACCGTTGGAGCGGCCGCCGATCGCGCCCTTGAAGGGCTGATAATCATGGAACAGACGGTTCATGATGGCAGTGCCGCGCGTATCCGTCAGCAGTTCCGACTGATAGCCGATGAGGCCGCGGGTCGGTGCAAAGAACTTCAGGCGCAGGCGATTGCCGCCGGACGGACGAAGCTCGACCATTTCTGCCTTGCGCTCGGACATCTTCTGCACGACCACACCGGAATGTTCTTCATCGACGTCGATGACGACTTCTTCGATCGGCTCCAGCATCACGCCCGTGGCTTCGTCCTTGTGCATGACGACGCGCGGACGCGACACGGCAAGCTCGAAGCCTTCACGGCGCATGGTTTCGATCAGAACGGCGAGCTGCAATTCGCCGCGGCCGGAGACGTAGAACGAATCCTTGCCTTCGGCTTCTTCGATCTTCAGCGCGACGTTGCCTTCGGCTTCCTTGAACAAGCGGTCGCGGATGACGCGCGAAGTAACCTTGTCGCCTTCGGTGCCAGCCAGCGGGCTGTCGTTAACGATAAAGGACATGGTGACGGTCGGCGGATCGATCGGTTGGGCGTGCAGCGCCTCGGTCACCGACGGATCGCAGAACGTGTCGGCGACGGTGCCCTTGGACAGGCCGGCGATGGCGACGATATCGCCTGCATGGGCTTCATCGATCGGCGTGCGCTCGATGCCACGGAAGGCGAGGATCTTGGAAATGCGGCCGGTTTCGATCAGCTTGCCGTCCTGGCCCAGAACCTTGACGGCCTGGTTCGGCTTGATCGAGCCGGAATGAATACGGCCAGTGATGAGGCGGCCGAGGAAAGGATTGGCTTCGAGAAGCGTGCCGATCATGCGGAATGCGCCATCTTCTTCGCCGACACTCGGCTCCGGCACATGCTTCAGCACCAGATCGAGAAGCGGACCAAGGCCCTCCTCAACCGGGCCTTCCGGCGAATAGTTCATCCAGCCGGCGCGGCCAGAGCCGTACAGGATCGGGAAATCGAGCTGCTCGTCGGTGGCGTCGAGCGCTGCGAAAAGATCGAAGACTTCGTTGATGACTTCTTCATGGCGAGCGTCCGGACGGTCGATCTTGTTGATCGCGACGATCGGGCGAAGACCGACTTTCAGCGCCTTGCCGACCACGAACTTGGTCTGCGGCATCGGGCCTTCCGAGGAATCGACCAGCACGATAGCACCATCGACCATCGACAGGATGCGCTCGACTTCACCGCCGAAGTCGGCGTGGCCGGGCGTGTCGACGATGTTGATGCGAACGCCCTTCCAGATGACGGAGGTCGCCTTGGCGAGAATGGTGATACCGCGCTCTTTTTCCAGATCGTTGGAATCCATCATGCGCTCAACGGTGCGCTGGTTCTCGCGGAAGGAACCGGACTGCTTCAGAAGCTCGTCAACGAGGGTGGTTTTCCCATGGTCAACGTGCGCGATGATCGCGATGTTGCGAAGTGCCATAATCTTATATCTCTGGGGCTGAGGCGCGATATAAAGTAAACACGCCAATTACGTTTGGCGCGCTCATACCCTTTTTTTCGCGTTTGCGAAAGGGGGGAGGCGCGAAAGCAGCGATATGGCCTTGCTTGACATATTTTCGAATACGTCTTTAGAGTTTAGCCCGCGCCTCTGTAAAACCACAGAGGGTTTCGCATCAAGCCATAGCTACCAACATGTAGAGGTTCCAATGCGCCGATTCACTTCTCACGAAAATCACATTCGAAATTCTGAGAAGTTGAGGGTTCATGCGCACTTTGAATCTGGGCATCCTGGCCCATGTGGATGCAGGCAAGACTAGCCTTACCGAACGACTACTTTTTGACGCGGGCGTCATCGACAAGCTCGGCAGCGTCGACACCGGCAGCACACAAACGGATAGCCTCGAACTCGAACGACAACGTGGCATCACGATCAGGGCTGCCGTCGTGTCTTTCACCATCGGCGATACGGTCGTTAATCTCATCGATACGCCCGGCCACCCTGATTTCATCGCTGAGGTAGAGCGGGTGCTTGGACTGCTCGACGCGGCAGTGGTCGTTGTTTCGGCGGTCGAAGGCGTGCAGGCACAGACGCGCGTGTTGGTGCGGGCATTGCAACGTCTTGCCGTTCCATTCCTGTTCTTCATCAACAAGGTTGATCGCCTCGGCGCGCGATATGATGACGTGCTGGGAGCCATTGCCCGCCAATTGCCGGTCCAGCCCATTGCGATGTCGGCCATCATCGATGCCGGCAGCAAGCTTGCCCGGGTGGAGGCGCGTGACTTGGGAGGTGAACCAGTTTTCACAGCCCTGTGCGAAACACTGGCGGAAAATGACGACACGCTGCTGGGTGATTATGTCCAGGCCCCGGATCGTCTGACCATCGAAAGACTTGAACGCTCTTTGGTTGATCAGGTCGCCAAAGGCCTGGTGCATCCTGCCTTTGCGGGAGCCGCGATGACCGGCGTTGGCGTGCCTGCCCTGGCATTGGCCATTGCGACAATGCTCCCCCACCGCGACCTCGATTCGGACGGTCCGGTCGTCGGAAAGATCTTCAAGATCGAGCGCGGATGGGGCGGCGAAAAACTGTCCTATATCTACCTTACATCCGGCACCATCCGGCTCCGGCAATATCTGGAATTGCCGAAAGGCGCGGCAAGGGTGACCGGAATCCACGTTTTCGAGGCAGGACGGGTTCATAATGTTGCCAGCGCCCGAGCCGGGCAGATCACCCGCGTAAGTGGCCTGAGCAACGCTCGGATCGGCGATGCGTTGGGAGCCGACCCGCGCTCAGGTGGTCATGCTAACTTTGCCCCGCCCACCCTTGAAACCCGCATCGTCGCACGGCGCCCCTCCGACAATGCGGCGCTCTGGCTGGCGCTGAACCAGTTGGCCGAACAGGACCCGTTGATCAATCTGCGCAGGGACGAGGACGTAAACGAAGTCTTCGTGTCGCTGTATGGCGAGGTGCAAAAGGAGGTCATCCAGTCGACGCTGCTGACGGACTTCGGTCTTGAGGCGATATTTGAAGCAAGCACGGTCATTTGCGTGGAGAGACTTGTCAAAACCGGGACTGGCCTCGAAATCATGTTCAAGTATCCCAATCCATTTATTGCGACCGTCGGACTGCGCGTCGAACCGCGACAGGAAGGGGCAGGCAATAGTTTCGCGCTGGAAGTAGATGTTGGTCAGATGCCCGCAAGCTTTTATCGCGCAGTCGAGGAAAGCGTATTCGAAACGCTGAAGCAGGGTATCTTCGGCTGGCAGGTCATCGATTGCCATGTGGCCATGACCGCAGCCCGGCAGAGTTCTCCGACAAGCACTGCCGCCGATTTTCGACAATTGACACCTCTGGTGCTGGCAACCGCCCTATCGACCGCGCAAACCATCATATGCGAGCCAGTCGACCGCTTTTACATCGAAGCTCCTGCAGCGACGTTGAACGGCTTGCTCACCTTGCTCGCGAAATCAGGCGCATCAACGAAGGATTCCGTGATTACCAACGATGCGGCCCGACTGGAAGGCACCATAGCGTCTGCGATGATCCGAAACATCCAGCAACAGGTGCCAGGGCTGACGAGCGGCATGGGGACCATGGAATCGTCCTTTGATCACTATGCCCCAGCGGCTGGTTCACAGCGATCGCGCCGGCGCTCTGGTGCCGATCCGTTCAATCGCGCCGAATATCTGCTGCGCCTGCGCAGAACGCTCGCCGGGACTAATCTGGCGAGCGAAAAGGGAGATTAGTCATCGCGAATGGCACAGAGATGATAAGCGCTTCAATCGCCTATCATCTTGCGCGGAATGGAGCCTCACGCCCTTCGGCTAAATCAAGCCGCCAACCCCTTCTTCCTCAGCATCGCATCCGGGCTTGGCAGCTTGCCGCGGAAGGCCTTGTAGGCATCTTCCGGGTCAATCGAGCCGCCGACGGAATAGATGTTGGCCTTCAGTTTCTCGGCCATCTGCGCATTGAAGGCGTCGCCGGTTTCCTCGAAGGCGGAGAAGGCGTCGGCGTCGAGCACTTCCGACCACATGTAGGAATAATACCCGGCCGAATAGCCGTCGCCGGAAAACACATGCTGGAAATGTGGCGTGGCATGGCGCATGACGATCGATTTCGGCATGCCGATTTCCGAGAGCACCTCGGCCTGCACCGCCATCGGATCCTCGACGGCGCCACGCGTGTGGAAGGCCATGTCGACCAGCGCCGACGAGGTGAACTCCACCGTGTTGAAGCCGGCATTGAAGGTGCGGGCGGCGAGAACCTTGTCGAGCAGTGCCTGCGGGATCGGCTCGCCGGTCTCATAATGCACGGCATACTGCTTGAGGATGGCGGGCACGGTCAACCAATGCTCATAGAGCTGCGACGGCAGTTCGACGAAATCGCGTGACACGCCGGTGCCGGCAACCGAGGGATAGGTGACGTTGGAGAGCATACCGTGCAGCGCATGACCGAATTCATGGAACAGCGTGCGGGCGTCGTCCAGCGACAGGAGCGCCGGCTTGCCTTCGGCGGGCTTGGCGAAATTGCAGACGTTGTAGATGATCGGCAGCTCGCCGACATCGCCGTTCGGCAGCCGCAACTTATGCTGCGACTGGAACGAGCTCATCCAGGCGCCGGAACGCTTCGAGCTGCGGGCGAAATAATCACCGAGGAACAGCGCCACCAGCCTGTCGGAACGATCGCGGATTTCGAAGACGCGGACATCGGGGTGATAGGCGGGAACGCCCTTCTGCTCGACGGCGCGGATGCCGAACAGGCGCCCGGCGACATCGAAGCAGGCGGCGATGATCTTTTCGAGCTGCAGATAGGGCTTCAGCTCGGCCTCGGAAAAATCAAACTTCTGCGTCCGGATCTTCTCGGCATAGTGCCGCCAGTCCCAGGGCATGACCTCGTGATTACGGCCCTCCTGCGAAATCAGCGCGGCGATATCGGCCTCTTCCTCGCCGGCACGCACGGCAGCCTTCGCCCAAACCGCCTTCAAGAGATCGTTCACCGCCTCCGGCGTCTTCGCCATGGTGTTGTCGAGCTTGAGCTCGGCAAAATTAGCGTAGCCAAGTAGCTTGGCCTTCTCGGCCCTCAGCGCCAGCGTCTCGCGGATGATCTTGCGATTGTCGGTCTCGCCGCCATTTTCGCCGCGCGCCACCCAGGCCTTGAAGGCCTGTTCGCGCAGATCGCGGCGCTCGGAGGCCGTTAGGAACGGCTCGATGATCGAGCGCGACAGGGTGACGGCATATTTGCCCTCCTCGCCCCGCTCCCGGGCTGCCGCCGCCATCGCGTCCTTAAGATAATCGGGCAGGCCGGCAAGATCGGCGTCTTCGGAAAGGATCAGCGCCCAGCTCTTTTCGTCGCCGAGGACATTCTGACCGAACTGCGCGCCGAGGCCCGCCAAGGTTTCGTTGATCGTGGCAAGCCGCTCCTGCTCGACCTTCGGCAGCTTGGCGCCCGACTTCACAAAACCCTTCCAGTGCCGCTCCAGAACCCGGGTCTCTTCCAGCGTCAGGCCGAGAGCGTCGCGCCCTTCCCAGAGCGCGTCGATGCGGGCGAAAAGCGCTGCATTCATGCCGATCTTCGAATAATGCCGCGATATCTTCGGCGCGATCTGGCGCTCCAGCGTCTGGATCACCTCATTCGTATGCGCTCCGGCTTTGTTCCAGAACAGCGCGGACACCCGCGACAGCGCGTCACCGGCAATCTCGAGCGCGGTGACGGTGTTGGCGAAGGTCGGCGCCTCGCCATTGTTGGCGATCGCTTCGATCTCGGTCTCGTGGGAAGCAAGGGCCGCGTCGAAGGCAGGCGCGAAATCGGCGTCGTTCACAGCGTCGAAACGTGGCAGGCCCTGGTGTCCGGTCCATTCGACGAGCGCGGGATTGACGGCGGCGTGGGAAGACATGCGAGGCATCCTTTCGGCAAACTTCTGATCGAAGCACGATATAAGGCCCGCTCCGCCGGATTGGTATGGCGGAGACGGAACAAAGATTGAGAAATGGTCAGGCCTTGCGCCAGCCGAGCAGGCCCGGCGTCGCATGCCACAGCGCCTGCGCCGCAAAGCCCATGAAGAGCACGCCGGAACAACGCACGATCAGCCGCTCGTGAGCGCGATAGAAACGCCGGACGACACCCGCGCCGATGATGCCGATCAGGATGATGTCGGCGGTGATGAAGCCGGCGAGAGAAACGGTAACCAACAAGGGGAGCGCATTGAACGTCAAGGCCCCGGCAGACCCCGCCACCAGCGCGGTGAAGGTCGCGAGCGCCACCGGATATCCCTTCGGATTGGTGACGCCGAAGATCAGGCCGCGACGGAACGGACGGTCGACATTGAGCAGCGTCTTGCCGTCCGCTCGTGGCTTGGCTGTCACCGCACTCCAGCCGATCCAGGCGAGATAGAAGCCACAGAGCAACCCAAGCAGATCGAAGACGAAGGTGCCGAGAGTTTTTGCGCCAACGATTGCAACCAAGGCGAGCGAAGACCATATGAGATCTCCGACGAGATGGCCGCTCATGAAGAAGGCACCGGCCTTGCGCCCTTGTCCGGCACCGATGCCGAGCAGCGCCAGAAAGGCCGGACCGGGGATCAACACATAGAACAACGCCGCCAGAAAGGCGCCGACGATAAGTGATTGCGTCATATTGAAAGTTCCCGATGGCAACTGTGACAGACTAACGACACGGCGAATCGGGTCAAGCCAACCGAGTCGTGTTTAAAATAAAGAATCCATTGAATTTAGGGGGCGATATCACTAAGAATTTACCGGGGCCTAAAAACAAGCGTAGGTAGGGAAGCGCTTATGAGCAGCAGGATAGATACGGATTCGCTTGCCTTTCTGGTAGCGGATTGCGCCCGATTGATGCGAGCGGCCTTCGAGCGGCGCATTCTGGTCGCGGGACTAGGCCTAACGGCGGGCGAAGCGCGCACGCTGATGCAGGTTGCCGCGGTCAATGGCAGCCGACAGCTTGACATCGCCTGTCGCATGGGCCTGGAACCGATGACGGTCAGCGCCTTCCTCGACAAGTTGCAGGCACGCGGCCTGATCGAGCGGCAGCCTGATCCCCTCGACCGCCGCGCCAAGCGCATCGTGTTGTCGGAAGCCGCCGACGCCAAGCTGAAGCAGATCGGCAAGGAGATCTGTGCAGTGGAGCGCGATGCGGTGCAAGGTTTCAATAACGGTCTGCAGGACGAGCTGCATCACGCGCTCCGCGCCTTCCGCAGCAATCTGCAGAATGCGGATCTGCCGGTCGAGATGGAACGCGAATTGAGGCCGGCGGAGTAACTCCAGCCCGTCTACCAAGCCGGAAAAGACAAGCCCGCCTCCGATGATCGGAAGCGGGCTATATTTGCTTTCAATTCTGCTTACTTGGTCAGGTTGCGCTTGGCGAGCGTGCGCAGGCGCAGCGCGTTGAGCTTGATGAAGCCGGCCGCATCCTTCTGGTCGTAGGCGCCCTGGTCGTCCTCGAAGGTGACCAGCTTGTCGGAATAGAGCGACTTCGGGCTTTCGCGGCCGATGGTCATGACATTGCCCTTGTAGAGCTTCAACGTCACTTCGCCTTCGACGTGCTCCTGGCTCTTGTCGATCAGCGCCTGCAGCATTTCGCGTTCCGGCGAGAACCAGAAGCCGTAATAGATCAGCTCCGCATAACGCGGCATCAGCTCATCCTTGAGGTGAGCAGCGCCGCGATCGAGCGTGATCGATTCAATAGCGCGGTGGGCGGCAAGCAGGATCGTACCGCCGGGGGTCTCGTAGACGCCGCGCGATTTCATGCCGACGAAGCGGTTCTCGACGAGATCGAGGCGGCCGATGCCGTTGTCGCGGCCATAATCATTGAGCTTTGCCAGTAGCGTCGCCGGGCTCAGGCGCTCGCCGTTGATCGAGACGGCATCACCCTTCTCGAAGCCGACCTTAATGACGGTCGCCTTGTCGGGAGCGGCTTCCGGCGAAATCGTCCGCATATGCACATACTCCGGTGCTTCCTGCGACGGATCTTCCAGAACCTTACCTTCGGACGAGGAGTGCAGAAGATTGGCGTCGACGGAGAACGGCGCTTCGCCCTTCTTGTCCTTGGCGACCGGGATCTGGTGCTTCTCGGCAAATTCGAGCAGGTCGGTGCGGCTCTTGAACGTCCAGTCGCGCCATGGCGCGATGATCTTGATGTCCGGGTTCAGCGCATAAGCCGACAGTTCGAAACGGACCTGGTCGTTGCCCTTGCCGGTGGCGCCATGAGCAATCGCATCGGCGCCAGTCTTTTTGGCGATTTCGATCAGGTGCTTGGAGATCAGCGGGCGGGCAATCGAGGTGCCGAGCAGGTAAACGCCTTCATAAACGGCATTGGCACGGAACATCGGGAAGACGAAATCGCGCACGAACTCTTCGCGCACATCCTCGATATAGATTTCCTTGATGCCGAGCAGCTCGGCCTTCTTGCGCGCCGGCTCCAGCTCTTCGCCCTGGCCGAGATCGGCGGTGAAGGTGACGACTTCGGCGCCAAGCTCCGTCTGCAGCCACTTCAGGATAATCGAGGTGTCGAGACCGCCCGAATAGGCGAGAACGACTTTCTTCACGTCTTTATGTGATGCCATGATAATGAGATCCGTTTCAATGCGAGCCTGCGGAGAGGCCCGCAAACCCTGTGTCGCGGCACTTTTAGCGAGATTATCGCAAGGTGCAAGGGGAAGTGCGCCCGGTTCATGCCCTGCTCGCGACAAGAGGAAGTCTCAAGATCGATCCAATTCGAAGACTCGATGATTTCGATTTGACTAGTCAGAACGACGCGTCATATCTGCCATTATCCAAACAATGCCCGGGGAGGACCCTGCTCGTGACCGATATTCAAGACATTTTCAAAAAATCCAATGTTGCCGTCATCACCGGCGGCGCCTCCGGCATCGGCCTTGCCGCGGCAAAATATTTCGCCGGGCTCGGCATGAGCGTCGCCATTGCCGATCTCGGCGGTGATCGGCTTGCCGATGCACGCGCCGAACTCGAAGCAATCAGCGGCGAAGAGCATGTGATGGCGGTCGAAACGGACGTTGCCCAGAAAGAAGCACTCGAAGCCCTCGAACGCGCCGTCCTGCAGCGGTTCGGCCGGGTGCATGTGCTGATGAACAATGCCGGCATCGGGCCGGAAACCTCGATCTTCAGCCCGCAGGCCGGCTGGGACGCTATTTTCGGCGTCAATCTCCTCGCCGTCATCAACGGCACGCGCGTCTTCGGACCGGCAATGCTTGCCCACGGCGAACCCGGCCTGATCATCAACACCGGATCGAAGCAGGGCATCACCACGCCGCCCGGCAACCCCGCCTACAATGTCTCCAAGGCCGGCGTGAAGGTCTTTACCGAAGCCTTGCAGCATGAATTGCGCAACACGGAAGGCGCAAAAATCTCGGCGCATCTGCTGATCCCCGGCTTCGTCTTCACCGGCCTCACCCAAGGCGATCGCCGTGAAAAGCCGGCTGCCGCCTGGACGGCGGAACAGACGGTCGATTTCATGGTGGAGAGCCTTGAGCGCGGCGACTTCTACATCCTCTGCCCGGATAACGACGTGGCCCGGCCGACCGACGAGCGCCGCATGCTCTGGGCCGCCGGCGATATCGTCGAAAATCGCCCGCCGCTATCGCGCTGGCATCCGGATTATGCCGACAAGTTCAAGGCATTCCTGGAAAAGAAGGATTGATTTGCAAATCGCCGAAAGCCGGATAGAAAACGCTGATCCCCTATCCGGCTTTCGGAGCTGCCCCGATGGATTTCCTACCCAGCCTGTCGACCCTTCTCGCCTTTACCGCGGCAACCCTGCTTCTCGCGATGACCCCCGGCCCCGACATGACGCTCTCGATCAGCCGTGCCTTGGCACAGGGCAAAAGGGCAGCGCTCTTCGTCGTCCTCGGCACCACCCTCGGCGTCGTCGTCCACACATGCCTGGTGGCCTTCGGCATCTCGGCGCTGATTACAGCCTCGCCCATTGCCTTCACCATGCTGAAAACCGGCGGCGCCGCCTATCTGCTGTGGCTGGCGATCCAGGCGATCCGCTTCGGTTCCAGCCTGTCGGTCATGCAGGTCGACGCGGCCAGGAAAACACCGCTCTCCAACATCGCCAACGGCTTCTGGGTCAATCTGCTGAACCCGAAGGTCATCATCTTTTTCATGACCTTCCTGCCGCAGTTCGTTACGGCGGGCGACCCGGCCGTCACACACAAGCTGCTGTTCCTGGGATTCTTCTTCATTGTTGTCGGCGTGCCGGTGAACATCATCGTCGTTCTCGCCGCCGACAAGCTGTCGTCCTGGCTGCAGAACAATCGCGGCGTCCTGCGCGGTCTCGACTATACCTTCGCCGGCGTCTTTTCGATCTTCGCGGCGAAGATTTTCCTCACGCAGGCGCGTTGAGCGCCCGCCCGGCAAAGCGGCCGGCGATCCACCAATAGACGGTGGCGCTGGCAGCGCCGAGAAAGGCGAAGCAGACAACCACGGTGATCAGGTTCAGGGCCTGCGGCTTGCCCAGGCCACCCGAAATCAGGACGGACGCCACCGCCGACAGCAAGGCGCCATAGATCGCATAGCCGTACCAGCGACGCATGCCGCGCCATTCGAAAAGCGGAATGACGACAAGCGACGGCAGGATGCTGACGATCATCGCAAGTTTGGTCAGGGCGACGGTGAGTGCGAACAGCTCTGGCGCGGCCATCCCGGGCACGGTCCAGGCGGCGACGGAAGCGAGCACGAAGCCCATCAGCACACAGGCGCCGAGATAGCCCCACAGGAGCCGCAGAGGCCTGCGCAACCCGAGAAGCATCAATCTCAATCCTCGCCGTGATTGGCGATCATCATGGCCTCAAAAGCCAGTCGCTCGGTCTTGCGCATGCGCTCCGAATCCGACTTCAACTGGCCGCAAGCGGCGAGAATGTCGCGGCCGCGCGGCGTACGGATCGGCGAGGCATAGCCGGCCGCGTTGATGAAATCGGCGAATTTCTCGATCTGCTCCCAATCCGAACACTGGTAATTCGTGCCCGGCCAGGGATTGAAGGGGATCAGGTTGATCTTCGACGGGATGCCCTTCAGAAGCTGGATCAGCCCCTTGGCGTCCTCGAGACTGTCGTTGACGCCCTTCAGCATCACATATTCGAAGGTGATGCGCCGGGCATTCGAAAGGCCGGGATAGGCGCGGCAGGCGTCCATCAATTCCTTGAGCGGATACTTCTTGTTGATCGGCACCAGCATGTCGCGCAGATCGTCGCGCACCGCATGCAGCGAGATTGCCAGCATGACGCCGATCTCATCGCCGGTGCGGTAGATTTCCGGCACGACGCCGGAGGTGGACAGCGTGATGCGCCGCTTCGACAGCGACAGGCCGTCGCCGTCGGAGGCGATCAGCAGCGCCGTCTTGACGCTTTCGAAATTGTAGAGCGGCTCGCCCATGCCCATCATGACCATGTTGCTGACCTTGCGGCCTTCCGCCGGCATGATCGTGCCTTGCGGCGCTTCGCGGTCCGGAAAATCGCCGAGCCGGTCGCGCGCCAGAAGCAGCTGCGACAGAATTTCTTCCGCCGTCAGGTTGCGCACCAGGCGCTGCGTGCCGGTGTGACAGAAGGAACAGGTGAGCGAACAGCCGACCTGGCTGGAAACGCAGAGCGTGCCGCGGCCTTCTTCGGGAATATAGACGGTTTCGACCTCGACGGGACGGCCGGCGCCGCGTGGCGGGAAACGCAGCAGCCACTTGCGGGTGCCGTCGTTGGAGACCTGCTCCTCGACGATCTCCGGCCGGGCGATGGTGAAATGCGCCTTCAGCATTTCGCGCATGTCCTTGGAGACATTCGCCATGGCGTCGAAATCGGAGACGCCGCGCACATAGATCCAGTTCCAGAGCTGGCTGACGCGCATCTTGACCTGCTTGTCGGCGACGCCCTTCTCCTTGAGAGCCGCCCCCATCTCCTCGCGCGTCAGGCCGATCAGCGACGGTTTCGGTGAAAGCTCGACCGGCTGCGACACGGGCATCGGCTTGAGCTTGGATGGGGTCATGACATCGATGGCGGACATAGGATATTCCAATGGTTCATATCGGCGATGCCCCCAAAAGCTGGAAAGCTGCGGGCGCGGGCAAGGCACTGAAATCAGAAGGTTCATCTAGGTGCGGGCAAGAAACTTGCAAAACACACCGCTTGTTGGGGCGGCCTTTAGCATTAATTTCAGTCCGCGTCATCCCTCTTGAAAAAGCAAAAGGCCAGCCACCTGGGCCGGCCTTAGCACTTCGGTCTCGATGGAACCCGCAATCACTTTGGCGTGATCGCAGCATCATCGATCCTATTTGCAGTTTTCGATCTGCTTGAGCGCCGCGGTAACGCCCTTCAGCGAGTAGGTATAAGTGGTGCCGGTGCCCCTCTTCGAGGTCGCGGTGACCTTCAGCGAATGGCCGGACTTGAGCGCTGCGACCAGCGCCGGTTCCTGCGCGGCATTCTCGACCCAGGCTGCCTTGTCCTTGGTGAACATCACGAAGGTCTTGTTGTCGATGACGACATCGACCTTGGAATTGTCCTTGAGCGGATAGCCCATCATTGCCTGCGGCTCATAAGAGATGTTCTGACCCGGGCGCTGGGAAACGATGAAGAAGTTGTCACCGTGATCGATGCCGGTGGCCGGCATCTTGGTCGTCGGCACGGAAAGAACGTAGCAGACCTTGCCCGCGCCGGCCTGGTAGGAATAGGCGCCCCAGGCATCGAATTGCTGGATGCGCGTCGGAGCCGCCGGTGCTGCTGCCTGCGCCTGTGCGGGCGCCTGCTTCTTGGTCTGCGCGGAGGCAATGCCGGTGCCGGCCAGAACGAGCGAGAGGGCGATTGCGAAGCTTTTTACAAACATGGTTTCCTGCCGATTTCTTGCGGTCCAGAGCTCGAGGCGATTTGAGTACGCACGCCTGCCTATGCTCATGAGCTGCCCTATTTTGACTTTATTCAGGTTACCAAACCGTCAACGGAGCATTAAGTGCCCCCGTCTGTGCCATTTCAATTCAAGCGCCGCGCCAGGCCTGAAACGCATCAGGAAGAATTGGAAAACCCGGATGGCGGAACACCATCCTACGGGATCGAGTTATGACAGAAAGATTCAGGCAAGAATTTGACCTCTCTAAAATCAGGAGGACCTGATAAAGGTCTGGAAACCCGGCAGGATTTCCGCCACGCCCCGCAGGGCGGGACTCACGCCGTCTTCGCAGCCTCGGGCTCGTTGGCCAAGGCCCGGTCGGCGGCGTCATAATGTTCCTGGCGGATATGGCCCTTGATCATGCTGAAGGCGAGCGTCAGCACCGCGACGTCATCCGAAAAGCCGATGACCGCGAAAAAATCGGGGATGATATCGATCGGCATGACGAAATAGCCGAGCGCGGCGAGCAATATGCCGCGAACGCGCGTCGGCGTCTGCGAATCGAGCGCGCAGTAGAAGGCCGCAACGACATCGCGGGAAAACGGAATGTACCGTGCCGCCTTGCGCAAGGTCGGCCAGAACTTGCTGCGCACCGACTTCTCCTGACGTTTTTGGGTCTCTTCGTCACCAGGCATCAGGATCTCCCCATACTTGATGTCATCCATTCCACGCACTCCATCGAAGCCCCTTGTTCCAGGGCGCATAAACATATGGTGATCGCTCTCCGCGATTCAATCGGCCCGTCGCGCCGCCGCCTTTTCCATCGCTTTTGCGAGCTTGACGTCGTGATCGGTCAGGCCATTGGCATCATGGGTCGTCAGTTTCACGTCGACACGCGAATAGACATTGAACCATTCCGGATGATGGTTGAGTTTCTCCGCCGTCAGTGCCGCCTCGGTCATGAAACCGAAGGCTTCGACAAAATTGCGGAATTTGTAACTCTTCGAAATCGACAGACGGTCCGCGGCCAATGTCCAGCCGACAAGGCCAGCGACGGTTTCATCGATTGCGGCCGGTTCCAGCTTTTCGTATTTCATGGCAAGGTCACTCCTCTCGATCGGTTGAAGGATATCATGGACCGCTTCAGGATTCTGTTTGTTTGCGCCGGCAACATCTGTCGCTCACCGCTCGCCGAAGGTATTTTTCGGCATCTTGCGACCGAGGCCGGTCGCGGCTCCGCGTTCGAGGTCGATTCGGCTGGCACCGGCGGCTGGCATCAGGGTGAAAGACCGGACCGCCGCTCGGTGGCTGCGGCCGCCGGCCACGGCGTCGACATTTCCGGCCAACGCGCACGTCGCATCGAAGCCGTGGACTTCGACCGGTTCGACCTGATCCTGGCAATGGATCAAGACAATTTGAAGAATTTGCGGAAAATCGCGCCTGCCGATGCGCTCGGCAGGCTACATCTCTTCAACGCCCTCGCGCTGGGCAGCAATAAGGACATTCCCGACCCTTACTATGGCGGCCACGAGGGTTTCGAGGCGGTCTACACCATGCTCTTGGCGGGCTGCAACGCGCTGCTTCCCACACTGGGGAAGGCACTGCGGGCCTCATGAAGCGGGAAGACCTCTTCGGTGAGGTAAGGACCGCCGCCGACCGATTCGCGCGATGACAACAGCACGAAGCGGCCCACCGTGAACGGCGAGGTATGAAAGTCGCCACGTCCGGAGAGATAGTGCACCACATCGTCGACGCGCGAGGATTTTAGACGGGCGAGCGTCACATGCGGCGTGAATTTGCGGGGATCCGGCGGCAGGCCGATACGCTGGCAGATGCGCTCGATCTCGCCTTGCAGGGCGTACATGTCGGGCGTCTGCGTGACGCCGGCCCAGACCGAATGTGGTTTCTTGGAACCGAAGGAGCCGATACCTTCCAGCCGCAGCTGGAATTCCGGCCGGTCGATCCGGTCCAGACGGTCGACGATCTCATCCGCCGTGCGCCCATCGACATCGCCGATGAAACGAAGGGTGATGTGATAATTTTCAACGTCGATCCATCTGGCACCGGGAAGACCGCCGCGCAACAACGAAAGGCTCATGGCCGCGTTGCGCGGAATTTCGAGGGCGGTAAAAAGTCTCGGCATTACGAGCACTCCCCGAATCTCTTGCAGGTATAAGCAGGGAATCACGCAATTGCAGCCGGTGCAAGCATCTATTTCGCAGCTGCGGCAATCGTCCCTATGAAACTAGCCGCGACGGGCTCGAAGCGTTGCACCATCACATCGACCCCCTGCGGGTTCGGATGCATGCCGTCATTCAGTTGCAGATCCGCATGCGTCGCAACCCCATCGAGAAAGAACGGATAGAGCGTCAGCTGATATTTATCGGCAAGCCGCTGGTAGATCGGATTGAATTTGGCCGCATAGTCCGGCCCCATGTTCGGCGGCGCCAGCATGCCGGCAAGCAGCACGGGAATGTTGCGCGCCTTCAGCCTGGCGATGATCGTATCCAGGTTCTTTTCGGTGTCTTCCGGCGGAATGCCGCGCAAGGCGTCGTTGGCACCGAGCTCGAGGATCACCCCGTCGGTCCCGTCCGGCACCGACCAGTCGATGCGCGACAACCCGCCCGACGTCGTGTCGCCCGACACGCCGGCATCGGCGATCGCCACGTCCAACCCCTTTGCCTTCAGCGCCGCCTCCAGCTTGGCCGGAAATCCGTCGCCCGGCGGCAGCTGGTAGCCGGCCATCAGGCTGTCGCCGAAACCGACCAATTGGATGGTCCGCGCCTCGGCCGCACCCGCCACGCCAAACAAAAGGCTGAAAGCAATGACACCGAAGTGAAACGCAGCAGCTTTAAAACTCATGATCCATTCCCTAAATTCGCTGCGCGGGCCAAATCGCGCCCGCCATGATCTCAGATGTATATAGGGCGTCCCGCATTGGCAAAAACCATCATCGAGCTGAAGAAGGCGGATTTGACGCTCGGCAATGCCGCCGCCTCCGTCCATGTGCTGAAGGGTATCGACCTCACGATCATGGAGGGTGAGGCCGTCGGCATCGTCGGCCCCTCAGGCTCCGGCAAGTCGACGCTGCTGATGGTGCTGGCCGGCCTTGAAAAGCTCGATAGCGGCGAATTGTTGATCCGCGACACGCCCCTGCATGCCTTGAGCGAGGATCGCGTCGCTGATTTCCGCGGCCGCAATATCGGCATCGTCTTCCAGTCCTTCCATCTCATCGCCAACATGACGGCGCTGGAAAATGTCGCCGTGCCGCTGGAACTCGCCAATGTCCGCGACGCCTTCGACATCGCCCGGAAAGAGCTGGAGGCCGTCGGCCTCGGCGAGCGGCTGAGCCATTATCCCGGCCAGCTTTCGGGCGGCGAACAGCAGCGCGTGGCGATCGCCCGCGCGCTTGCCCCCTCGCCGGCCCTTCTGATCGCCGACGAGCCGACCGGCAACCTCGACACCGATACCGGACGGCAGATCGCCGACCTTTTGTTTGCCCAGCAGGCCGAGCGCGGCACGACGATGCTGCTCGTCACCCACGATCCCTCCCTCGCCGCCCGCTGCTCCCGCCAGATCCGCGTCCGCTCCGGCGAGATCGAGGGCGACAGCGCCCACGCGCGGACGAGCCAGGCGGCGATAGCATGACGGTGGCAGGCACACGCTTCACGCTTGCCTTCCGCCTGGCGCTGCGCGAATTGCGCGGCGGTCTCGGCGGCTTCTACATTTTCCTCGCCTGCATCGCGCTCGGCACCGGCGCGATTGCCGCCGTCAACTCGGTCTCGCAGTCGATCACCGACGCGATCTCGACCCAGGGCCAGTCGCTCCTTGCCGCCGACGTCCGCTTCGAACTCAACAATCGCGAAGCAAAGCCGGACGAACTGGCCTATCTCGAAAGCCTCGGCCAGATCTCGCGATCCACCGGCCTGCGCTCCATGGCCCGCCTGCCCGACGGCTCCGACCAGGCGCTGGTTCAGGTCAAGGCGGTCGATGGCGCCTATCCGCTCTATGGCACCTTCGAGGCCGATCCGAACCAGCCGCTGTCGACGCTGCTCGTCGCCAGGGACGGGACCTATGGCGCCGTCATCGCCCCCCTGCTTCTCGAACGGCTGAACCTCAAAATCGGCAGCGAACTGCTGCTCGGCAACACAAAGCTTCGGGTCACCGGCACGGTGAAGACCGAGCCGGACGCGGTCTCCGAAGGTTTCGGCTTCGCCCCGCGACTGCTCACCAGCCGCGAGGCCTTGCAAACTTCCGGGCTGATCACCACCGGCAGCCTGGTCGAACAGGTCTACAAGATCCGCATGGACGATCCCGCCAGCGGTCTGCGCGATATCACCACCCGCGCCAATGCGGCTTTCCCGCAGGCCGGCTGGTCGGTCCAGACCAGCAACCGGGCCGCCCCGGCGCTTGCCGACAACATCACCCGTTTCTCGCAATTCCTGACCCTGGTCGGCCTCACCGCCCTGATCGTCGGCGGTGTCGGCGTCGCCAATGCCGTGCGCGCCTTCCTCGATGCCAAGCGTACCACCATCGCCACCTTCAAATGCCTCGGCGCGCCAGCCTTCGTCGTGGTGATGATCTACCTGATACAGATCGCCCTGATCGCGCTTGCCGGCGTTGCCATCGGCCTCGTGTTCGGCGCCATCGCACCGATGCTGGCCTCGCAATTCATGGCCGAATTCCTGCCGATCTCCACCGCGCCGCAGCTCTATCCCGGCCCGCTGGCGCTGGCTGCCCTTTTCGGTCTGCTGACGACGCTCGCCTTCGCCATTCCGCCGCTCGGCCATGCCCGCGAAGTGCCGGCAACCGCGCTCTTCCGGGAACAGGGCTTCGAAGCGCGCCGCCTGCCGGGCTGGCCCTATCTGCTGACCGCTGGCCTGCTGATGGCGGCACTGGCAGCCCTTGCGATCTATACCGCCTACGACCGCCGCATCGCCGTCGTTTTCATCGTCTCGATCGCGGGTGCCTTCGTCGTGCTTCGTGCGGTGGCCGCGCTGTTGTCATGGCTTGCCCGCCGCAGCCCGCGCGTGCACTCGCCGGCCCTGCGGCTGGCGATCGGCAACATCCATCGGCCGGGCGCGCTGACCTCCTCCGTCGTCCTGTCGCTCGGCCTCGGCCTGGCGCTTCTGGTAACGCTGACGCTGATCGACGGCAACATGCGCCAGCAGCTGACCGGGCGCATGAGCGAACAGGCACCGAATTTCTTCTTCGTCGATATTCAAAGCTCGGAGCTCGACGGCTTCCGCAAGGTCGTGCAGGCCCAGGCACCAGAGGGCAAGCTCGTCGAGGCACCGATGCTGCGCGGCCGCATCGGTGCCTTCAACGGCGAAGACGTCAGCAAGATAAAGGTGCCGCCGGCCGGCCAATGGGTGCTGCGCGGCGATCGCGGCATCACCTACGCCGATACCATGCCCGAAAACGCCGCCCTCACAGAAGGCGAATGGTGGGGCAAGGACTATAGCGGCGAACCACTGGTTTCCTTCTCGGATGAAGAAGGCAAGGCGCTCGGCCTGAAGCTCGGCGACAAGCTGACCGTCAACGTGCTTGGCCGCAACGTGACGGCAAAGGTCGCCAGCTTCCGCAAGGTCCAGTGGCAGTCGCTGTCGATCAACTTCGTCATGATCTTCTCCCCCAACACCTTCAAGGGCGCACCGCATGCATGGCTTGCGACCCTGACCGATCCTTCCGCCACCTCGGTGCAGGAAGCCGCGATCCTGAAGAACGTCACCAACACCTATCCGACCATCACCAGCATCCGCGTCAAGGACGCGATCGACATCGTCAATACGCTGGTCGGGCAGCTTGCCACCGCCATCCGCGCCGCGGCCTCCGTCGCACTCATCGCCTCCGTGTTGGTGCTTGCCGGCGCGCTGGCAGCGGGCAACCGCGCCCGCACACATGATGCGGTGGTGCTGAAGACGCTCGGCGCGACGCGGGCGATGCTGATCCGCGCCTTCAGCTACGAATATCTGATCCTTGGTGCCGCCACGGCCATCTTCGCCCTCCTCGCCGGCTCGACGGCCGCCTGGTATGTCGTCAGCCGTATCATGAAACTACCGTCGACCTTCCTGCCCGACGTCGCCTTTTCGACGCTTGTCATCGCGCTGCTGCTGACGGTCGGCATCGGCCTTATCGGCACCTGGCGCGTGCTCGGCCAGAAAGCGGCGCCCGTTCTGCGCGAGTTATGAACCACGATCGGGCCGCGCCTCTTCACCGCGAAACGGCCCGATATTACATCGATTTAACCCCGCCCCAACCGCTTGGGCCTTGTGCAAAAGCCTTGAAAGCCTCATATTCTACGCAGGCATGCTGGAGCTCCGCAGCGGCGCCTGGGACGAAATCGCCCGACACCGTAATCATATCGGAGCTTAAAAGAGGAAAACATGGCTGACTTTCGCAATTACCAAAACCGGACGCCGCAAGCAGGCGCGCAGACCGGTGCGATGATAGATGAGGGCCTTCGAGCCTACATGCTCAAGGTCTACAACCTGATGGCGCTGGGTCTGGCGATCACAGGTCTGGCCGCCTATTTCGCATTCTCGCTCTCCTTCTCCGACGGCCAGATCACTGCCTTCGGCCAGGCGATCTACCAGAGCCCGCTGAAGTGGGTCGTGATCTTCGCACCGTTGGCGATGGTGTTCTTCCTGAGCTTCAGGATCAACAGCATGAGCGTGGCCGCCGCGACGACGACCTTCTGGGTCTACGCCGCGCTGGTGGGCCTGTCGCTGTCGTCGATCTTCATCATCTACACCGGCCAGAGCGTCGTGCAGACTTTCTTCGTGACCGCCGCCTCATTCGGCGCGCTGTCGCTCTACGGCTACACGACCAAGCGTGATCTGTCGGCGATGGGTTCGTTCCTGATGATGGGCCTGTTTGGCCTGATCATCGCGTCGCTCGTCAACATCTTCCTGGCTTCGTCCGCCATGCAGTTCGCGATCTCGGTGATCGGCGTGCTGATCTTCGCAGGCCTCACCGCCTACGACACGCAGCGGATCAAGGAAATGTACTATCAGGCCGACGACGTTGCCGTGGCCGGCCGCAAGGCGATCATGGGCGCCCTGTCGCTCTACCTCGACTTCATCAACCTCTTCATGTTCCTGCTGCAGTTCATGGGCAACCGCAAATAATTGCAGCGACCTGAATGAAAGTTCGAAAAGGCGGCCTCGGCCGCCTTTTCTGTTTGCCTAACCTGCACGCGCGATTTTATATCATGTCCCCAAACCGCAGATCAGGCAATAAACCCAGATGTCCTCCCGCCTTCGCCAGGCCGCCCCGAACGACCTCCCCCGGATTACCGCCATCTATCGCGACGCCGTTCTCAACGGCACGGCAAGCTATGAGCTCATCCCACCGGACGAGGCGGAAATGGCAAGCCGCTTCCAGGCGATCCGGGACAAGGGCTATCCCTACATCGTCGCCGAGGACGAGAGCGGAAAAGTTCTCGGATACGCCTATGCGTCGGCCTTCCGTACGCGACCGGCCTATCGCTGGATGGTGGAGGATTCGATCTACATTGCGCCTGAAGCACGCGGTCGCGGCCTCGGCAAGCTGCTGCTGGCAAAGCTGGTGGAGGAATGCGAAGCCCTCGGCTTTCGCCAGATGATCGCCGTCATCGGCGGTGCCGCACCCGCTTCCATCGCCCTTCACCGCGCCGCCGGCTTCGCGGAAACGGGGCTGCTCAAAGGCACGGGCTACAAGCACGGCCGCTGGCTGGACACGATGCTGATGCAGAAGGCGCTGGGCGACGGTGCGGAAACGGACCCCGATCCCTCGGCCTATCCGGGAACCCTGTTCAGCGAGTAAGGCAGTCTCTCCTTTTCCCTCGAGAAAAGACGCCGGGCCAGCCGGATAACAATGGGGCTGGGGCGAAAGCTCCAGACGATCCCAGTGTCCGGAGAAGAGCCGGATACGATCCCGCAACATTTCTCAACATTAAAGCAGCCACGGCAACATTCGATTCGCTATTTTGACGGCGATAACGCTCCGCAACCGCCGATTTCCCGACTTGTTCAGAGATTCGTTTTCCCTCGCGTTGAGGCAGGATCGCACGCCGCAACCTGTGGGCATCGCATTGGCACATATGATTTATAGAAGGAAATATATATGAAATATCTGCTCATTCCCGCCTTGCTCGCGCTGGCCTCCACGTCCGCGGTTGCCGCTGATCTGACCGAGGAGCCTGTTGCGGCTGCAGCTCCGGCTTCAGTCTTCACCTGGTCCGGCCCTTATCTCGGTGTCCACGGCGGCGGCGCGATCACCAAGGGCAACTTCAAGTTCGGCAGTGGCGACCAGTCTGAAGACTTCAAGGGCGGCTTTTTCGGCAACTTCTTCGGATACAACTATCAGTTCGACAAGGTCGTCGTCGGCGTTGACGGCAATATCGACTACAACTGGAACAATAAGGCCGTCGCCAACGCATCCAGCGTCGGCACCGATTGGTCGGGCGCGGTTCGCGGACGGGTCGGCTATGCTTTCGACAACCTGCTGATCTACGGCGCGGCCGGATGGACCGCTGCTCGCGGCTTCGCCGATGTTTCCGGCTCGGGCGACGGCAAGGTCGTCTTCAGCGGCTGGACGGCCGGCACCGGTGTCGACTATGCCTTCACCAACAACATCTTCGCCCGCGCGGAATACCGCTACAGCGATTTCGGCAGCAAGGAATTGCAGGGCGTGAAGAGCGACCTCACCGAACAGTCGATAAACCTCGGCGTCGGCTTGAAGTTCTAATTTCGACGCGACCAGGCTCCAAACGAAAAACCCCGCCCACTGGCGGGGTTTTTCGTTTGTCCATCAGCCGTTGATCACAGTCAGGACCGATTGCTCGAGATAATCGAGATCACTTCTCCACCAGCTTCAGCTGCTTGTCGAAAACCTTCAGCACCTGGCTCAGCTCGTGGCCACGCTTCAGGATCATGCCGTTGGTGTTGACCACGCTGAAGGCGCCCTGCTTGGCGGCGAGCTTCGGGTTTTTCTCGATGCGGAAGAGCGGCAGTTCACCGGAGCGCTTGAAGACGGAAAAGACCGCCTTGTCTCCGAGATGGTCGATGGCATAGTCCCGCCACTCGCCCTCGCCGACCATGCGGCCGTAGATCCACAGGATCGCATCCAGCTCCCTGCGATGGAAGGTTACCGGCAGCGGATCCCTGTTCTGCTTGTATTCCCTGAGATCAACAACGACGGAAGAATTGGTGTCGACGGAACGGCTTTCGCCGTGTCGCAAATCCGGCTGATCAGTCATCAATCCCCCAGGGGCTGGTCATGACAAGAGGATGACAGTTTGCCTCAGCCGCACCAAATTGCAAGACCGGCGGCCACTCACAAATTTTTACGCCGGAGGAAAGCATCTCCGCGCCGCCGCATTTCAGTCAAAACGACGCCCCATTTTCCGGAACTATTGGTAGCCGTTTGGCGCCGCCGCGCCAAACGGCCCGGCCGGGGGCGCGTCGACCGAACCCCAGCCCCGAATGCGTCCTCGCCGGGCACTTCATCGTGTTGCGACCTATCGGACTAAGACTTCTTCAGCCCTGGCCGAAAACGATCAGCCGTCGGAGCCGATCGTCAGCACGGTCGCGCCGATGATCGCCGCCGGATCGCCGGACGACGTGGAAGATTGCAGCAGAACCGCCATGCCGCGCCGGCCGTCCTTGTCCAGGACATTGGCAGGCAGCACGACGCTCATTTGCTTGCCGTCCCACATGCCGACGGTCTCGACGTCCGAGACCGCATGCAGATAGGCGATCTGCTGGCCGTTGTTTTCGCCACCCTTCGGCGAAACGAGCTGTTCCTTGTCGAAATAGGCAACGACCACATTCGCCTTGCCCTGGCCGGCGCCGATCTTGATCTCCAGCTCGTCGCCCTTCATCGCGGCGGTCACCGGGATCGTCAGTCCCTTGCCTTGGTGCTGGAAGTCGTCGAGCTTGACATTGATGCCGTCGAAGTCGGCACCACTCATATGGTCTCGGCCATTGATGATCGCCTGCGGCGTATAGACCCCGCTGCGGCCCATCGTCCGCGCATAGGCATATTGGCGCGCCGTATTGTCCTTGGACGCCATCGTGTCGTTCCAGCCAAGATAGTTCCAGTAGTCGACATGATAGGCGAGCGCCACGACGTCGCCCTGCCGGATTAGCTTGCGAAACGCGGCATCCGCCGGCGGGCAGGAAGAACAGCCCTGAGACGTGAAGAGCTCGACAACCCCCTTGATCTTGGCAAGCTCCTGCGCATGCAGCGAACTCGCGAGCGCGATGCCTGCCAGAAGTGAAACCGAAAATCGAAGGCGCATGCCGTTATACCTCTTTCTCAGACGCTGAAGGCGAAAGCCAATACAGCACCCTGAAATCGCCTGCCGCTTTCCAGGGTATCCGTAAAGCTCTCATCAAGCCTGATAAATCTGAAACAAGAGATAATAGCTAAGCGCGATGACTAAAAGTCACGATGGGGTGAGAGCAGGGCCTAAGGCCACCACGGCGAACACATCAGCGTGAAAAACAAGACGCCGCCGGGGAAGTTTCCCCCCGACGGCGTCCAAACATGGCCTCAATGGCTATCAGGCAGCGAGATCGCGCAGAACCGTCTGCAGGATGCCGCCATTGTTGACGTAGACGACCTCATCCAGCGTATCGATACGGCAGATGATCGGGATATCCCGGACCGTGCCGTCGCCATAGGTGACCTTGGCGATCTTGCGCTCGCGCGGCTTGATGTCTTCCAGGCCTTCGATCGTGACGACTTCATCGCCCTTGAGGTCGAGGGTGGCCCAGGTGGTGCCGTCCTCGAAGACAAAGGGGATGACGCCCATGCCGACCAGGTTCGAGCGGTGGATACGCTCGAAGGACTGGGCGACGACGGCGCGCACGCCGAGCAGGTTGGTGCCCTTGGCAGCCCAGTCGCGCGACGAGCCGTTGCCGTATTCGACACCAGCGAAGATCACGAGCGGAACGCCCTCGGCCTTGTACTGCATGGCCGCATCGTAAATCGACATCTCTTCCTTGGACGGATAGTGGATGGTGTAGCCACCTTCCTTGCCGTTCGGGCCGAGCATGTGGTTGCGGATGCGGATATTGGCGAAGGTGCCGCGCATCATCACTTCATGATTGCCGCGACGCGTGCCGTACTGGTTGAAGTCGGCAACGCCGACGCCATGACCGAGCAGGTAGGAACCAGCCGGCGAAGCAGCCTTGATCGAACCGGCAGGCGAAATGTGGTCGGTAGTGATCTTGTCGCCGAAGAGGCCGAGAACGCGGGCACCCTTGATGTCGGAAATGCCGGCGCCGGTCTTGCCCATGCCAACGAAATAAGGCGGGTTCTGGACGTAGGTCGAGTTGTCGTCCCAGGCATAGGTCTGGCCCGGAGGAATCTGCACGGCCTGCCAGTTGGCATCGCCCTTGAAGACGTCGGCGTACTTGGATTCGTAGAGTTCGCGGGTGACGTATTTCAGGATGAATTCCTGGATTTCATGCGAGGTCGGCCAGATATCCTTGAGGAAGACCGGCTTGCCGTCCTGGTCTTCGCCGATCGGCTCCTTGGTCAGGTCGAGCTGCACCGTGCCGGCGAGCGCATAGGCGACGACGAGCGGCGGGGAGGCCAGATAGTTGGCCTGGACGTCAGGCGAGATACGGCCTTCGAAGTTGCGGTTGCCGGAGAGAACGCCGGCAACGATCAGGCCCTTGTCGTTGATCGTCTTCGAGACCGGCGCCGGCAGCGGGCCGGAATTGCCGATGCAGGTGGTGCAGCCGAAGCCGACCAGGTTGAAGCCGAGCTTGTCGAGATCGGCCTGCAGGCCGGACTTGGCGAGATATTCGCCGACGACCTGACTTCCCGGTGCCAGCGAGGTCTTGACCCACGGCTTGCTCTTCAGGCCCTTGGCAACGGCGTTGCGGGCGAGAAGGCCGGCTGCGATCAGAACCGACGGGTTCGAGGTGTTGGTGCAGGACGTGATGGCGGCGATCGCCACGTCACCATGGCCGAGATCGAAGTCCGTGCCTTCAACCGCATAGCGGTTCGAAAGCTGGCCGGGCTTCTTGTATTCGGTTTCGAGCGAGCCGGCGAAACCGGAGGCGATGTTTTCCAGAGGAATACGGCCTTCCGGGCGCTTCGGGCCAGCCATAGCCGGCACGACGTCGCTAAGGTCGAGTTCGAGCGTGTCGGTGAAGACGAGATCGGCGCCGTCGTTGTCACGCCACATGCCCTGCGCCTTGGAATAGGCTTCGACCAGTGCGATACGATCCTTCGTACGGCCGGACATGTTGAGATAGTTCAGGGTTTCCTTGTCGACCGGGAAGAAGCCGCAGGTCGCGCCGTATTCCGGACCCATGTTGCCGATGGTGGCGCGGTCGGCGAGCGGCAGCGCGTCGAGGCCGGGGCCGAAGAATTCGACGAACTTGGAAACGACGCCCTTCTTGCGCAGCATCTGCACGACGGTCAGCACCAGGTCGGTCGCCGTGACGCCTTCCTTGAGCTTGCCGGTGAGCTTGAAGCCGATGACTTCCGGCAGCAGCATGGAAACCGGCTGGCCGAGCATGGCGGCTTCAGCCTCGATACCGCCAACGCCCCAGCCAAGAACGCCGAGACCGTTGATCATGGTCGTGTGCGAATCGGTGCCGACGCAGGTGTCGGGATAGGCGATCGTCTCGCCATCCTCTTCCTTCGTCCAGACGGTCTGGCCGAGATATTCGAGGTTCACCTGGTGACAGATGCCGGTGCCGGGAGGGACGACACGGAAGTTCTTGAACGCCTGCTGGCCCCACTTCAGGAAGCGGTAACGCTCGCCGTTGCGCTCGTATTCGAGTTCGACGTTGCGGGCAAAAGCCTGCGGCGTGCCGAATTCGTCGACAATGACGGAGTGGTCGATGACGAGGTCGACGGGAACGAGCGGGTTGATCTTTTCAGGATCGCCACCGAGCGACACCATCGCGTCACGCATGGCGGCGAGATCGACAACGGCGGGAACGCCGGTGAAGTCCTGCATCAGCACGCGCGCCGGGCGATAGGCGATTTCGTTCTCGACGGTACCCTTGTTGGTCAGCCATTCGGCGACGGCAAGGATATGTTCCTTGGTGACCGTCTGCCCGTCTTCGAAGCGCAGCAGGTTTTCCAGCAGCACCTTCATCGAATAGGGAAGCTTGGCAACACCAGGCAGACCATTGGCCTCGGCCTTCGGCAGGCTGAAATAGACATAGTCTTTTCCGCCCACGGTCAGCGTGGACCGACAATTGAAACTGTCAAGAGATTTAGACACGAGATACCCCGTTTCTGATAGCCAACACAGTCGTGCGAACGCCTATGCACTTTATGCACATCAGGATGCGGGTACGGCCATTTCCGCTGTCCGCACGTAAGGCAAAACACCTTATGTTCGGCGCAAGGATGAAATTCACGCCGACCGCTGGCGTGGTTGCCGGTCTTATAGATAATTTCGTAAAGACTTGCCAGAGTGGCTAAGCGCAAAATTCGAGATTTTTTTCGCACTGCGACAACGAAAACGGGGAAAGCCTGAGCTAATGCATCTAAGCGCTGAAAACCTGGCCGCAAGGCGAGGCGAGGACCTGATTTTCGCGAACGTTTCCTTTGACTTGGAGGGCGGCGAGGCATTGATCCTGACAGGCCGAAACGGCTCGGGAAAATCAACACTTTTGCGTGTCGTCGCAGGTCTTCTCCGACCGGAAAAAGGCCGGGTGATTCTCGCGGATTCCCAAGGAGAATCGGACCGTCAGCCGGGGGAAGCCAGCCACTATCTCGGCCACCGCAATGCGATGAAATCCGAACTTACGGTTGCGGAGAACCTGACATTCTGGAAAGACTTTCTCGGCGATATCGAGGGTGGCGCCGGTCTTGCGATCGAAGATGCGGCCGAATCTGTCGGCCTTGCCAACATCACCCACCTCCCCTTCGGCTACCTCTCTGCCGGCCAGCAACGCCGGATAGCCTTCGCAAAACTGTTGGTCGCCTATCGCCCGATCTGGATCCTCGATGAACCCACGGCGGCACTGGATGCGGCGGCGGACCGGCTGCTCGCGGATCTGATCTCGTCGTATCAGAAAGCGGGCGGGATCGTGCTCGCGGCAACGCATCAGCCGCTGGGGCTGGAGAATACGCGGGAGATGCGGATGACGGGGTTTTCCGGGGTGAATGAAGGGGTTTGGGGATGAGGAGGAGACATTGCCTTTCGCTCCGCTCAAGGCGCCCATCGTTTCACGACGAGCTACCCCCCTCTGTCACTATCGTGACATCTCCCCCACAAAGGGGGAGATTGGGAGCTCGCGGCTCACTGCTCCCCAACCAACAAGCAACTGAATTCGCGGAGCATTACAGGGCCAAACGGGGCAAGAGGAAGCTGCCACCCACGATCTCCCACCTTGTGGGGGAGATGCCCCAAAGGGGCAGAGGGGGGTGGCGAGAAGCACCAGCTTCTCGCGCCTTAAGCCAAGCGAAAGGCAGCATCCTACAGACCCGGTGCCACCCATGACCGCCCTCTTCCTCCGCGACCTCAAACTATCGGTCCGCGCCGGCGGCGGCGCGCTCATCGGCATTCTCTTCTTCCTGACGGTGGTCGCCGTCATTCCTTTTGGTGTCGGTCCCGACCTCAAGCTGCTGTCGCGCATCGGCCCGGCCATCGTCTGGATCGGTGCACTGCTCTCTGCCCTGCTCGGCCTCGACCGGCTGTTTCAGGCGGAACGCGATGACGGGTCACTCGATCTGCTGGTGATGCAGGAAACGCCGTTGGTGCTGACGGTGCTCACCAAATGCGCCGCCCATTGGGTGGCGACCGGCCTGCCGCTGGTGATCGCCTCGCCCCTGCTCGGGCTCTTCATGAACATGAACGAGACGGCGATCGGTGCGACGGCCCTGACACTGCTTGTCGGCACGCCCGCGATCACTTTCATCGGCGCCGTCGGTGCGGCCGTTGCCGTTGCCTTGCCGCGCGGCGGCTTGCTGGTGTCGATCCTGGTATTGCCGCTCGCCATTCCGGTGCTGATCTTCGGCGTCAGCACCACCTATGCCGCCGTAGAAGGTCCGCAGCCCTTCCTGCCGCCCTTCCTCATCCTGCTGGCGCTTACCTTGTTCTTTGCCGTGCTCGGCCCGGTGGCAGCGGCACTCGCCCTGCGCAACACGACGGATTGATCGATCTCAGGCAATCCGGTCGATTGCCGTCAAAAGCATATCGGGTTAAACAAACCGCATGAGCGATATCAGCCCTGCGATCAGCCGATTTTCCGACCTCGCCAACCCGACCCGGTTCCTGGCGCTGTCGGCGCGTCTGATCCCGTGGCTGGCGGCGATCACGGCCATACTCTTCGCGATAGGCCTCTATCTCTCCTTCTCGACCGAAGGCGACTACCAGCAGGGTGATACCGTCCGCATCATGTATATCCATGTGCCGGCCGCCTGGCTGTCGATGATGTGCTACACGATCATGAGCCTATCGGCGATCGGCACGCTGGTCTGGCGCCATCCGCTCGCCGATGTCTCGGCCAAGGCCGCAGCGCCTCTCGGCGCTGCTTTCACGCTGATTGCGTTAGTCACCGGCTCGCTCTGGGGCAAGCCGATGTGGGGCACCTATTGGGTCTGGGACGCCCGGCTGACCTCGGTCTTCATTCTCTTTTTGATGTATCTCGGCCTGATCGCGCTCAACCGCGCCATGGACGACCCCTCTAGGGCTGCGCGCGTCACTGCAGTGCTGATCCTCGTCGGCTTCATCAATATTCCGATCATCAAATTCTCGGTCGACTGGTGGAACACGCTGCATCAGTCGGAAAGCCTCATGCGTATGGACGGCCCGGCCATCGATGCGGAATTCCTTTGGCCGCTCTTCACCATGGCGCTTGCCTTCACGCTGCTGTTCTTCACGCTGCACCTGATGGCGATCCGCAACGAGATCTGGCGCCGCCGCATCGCCGCGCAGCGTCGTCTCGCCGCGCGCATCGCCGCCCGCGAGGACTAGCATGACTCATCCCTTCTACGTCTACGGCTCCTATGGCTTCGCCGCCGCCATGATCATTGCCGTCATCGCCTGGACATGGATCGACGGCCGTTTGCGCCGCAAGGAAATGGCAGTGCTCGAAGCCTCCGGCATCCGCCGCCGGTCGCAGAGTGCGCCCAAGGACAAGGCGCAATGAGCATCGAAACCGAGAAAAGCGGTGAGCCGAAATCGGGCGGGACCGCACGCTATCTGATGGCGCTCATTCCGCTGATCGTCTTTGCCTGCATTGCGCTCGCCGTCGGCAAGGTGATGTATGATCAGGAAGTCCACGGCACCGATATTTCCGCCATCCCGTCCGCCCTGATCGGCACGAAAGCGCCGGCACTGGCGATGGCGCCGCTTGACGGCTCCAACCTGCCGCCGCTGACCGATGCCGCCATCAAGGGCAAGCTGACGCTCGTCAACGTCTTCGCCTCCTGGTGCATCCCCTGCCGCGAGGAACATCCCGTCCTGAAGCAGCTCGCCCAGGACGGCCGCCTGAACATCGTCGCCATCAACTACAAGGACACCAGCGAAAACGCGCTGCGCTTCCTCGGCGAGCTCGGCAATCCCTATACCGCCATCGGCATCGATCCGAATGGCTCGGCCGCGATCGACTGGGGCGTCTACGGCATCCCCGAATCCTACCTCGTCGCTCCCGACGGCACGATCCTCTACAAGCAGGTTGGACCTTTTACGGCCACGAGCCTGAAGGAAGGGCTGTATCCGGCGATTGATAAAGCGCTGGGGAAGCCAACCTCGTAGCCCCTTCTCCCCACGAGGAGAAGGTGCCCAACAGGGCTTAAGCGGTAAGCGAAAGGCAATTTTTGCGGAATTATGTATTTAATATCAGCAAGCGAAGCTTGATCGCTCATGAAAATACGTTTGCACCAACAGTGATCGTCAAACCCTATGGGCCTGAACGCACTTAATCATCATTATTGGATATTACATCCGCTATCATCGCAGCGGCGTGTATAGCTCTGCAACTTGTCTTGTGATTGGTAGGTGCAGGCCATGATGTAACCGTTCGATTTCTCGGTATTGACCAACGACCAGCCATTGGCGTCCTGAGCATCGCATAATACCAAATAGTGCTTGGGCTCGTCATTACAGCCTGAAAGCAAAACGGCAATCACCGCGATAACTACGAATGCAACCCTCATCCACTCCGCCCTCTCTGCGTTGCGTCAATATACCTCAACTCGCGCAAAAAGTGAATGCGGCAGATCACTGAGAACTATTCGTTCGTGCAAATCTATAACAAAAACAGAAAGAGATGTTACCTCTCAATCCATTCTACAAAATGACAGGGGGATTCCAAACTATATAACTTTGCAATTCTCCCGGTGACGCCCCCTCACCCGGCGCTACGCGCCACCCTCTCCCCGCTGGAGCGAGGGTAAAGACTTAAAGCCCGCCCTGCCAGGTCTTGATCGCCTCGATCGGCCAGACCAGCATGATGACATTCAGGGTGAGATTGTCGCGGATGAGCCAGCCGGTCAGAAGCTCGAAGAAGATCGCGATTACGATGGTCAGCACCACCGGCGCCCGCCAGGCGAACAGGAAGCCGACGACCATGAACACCGCGTCCATCGCCGAATTCAGAATGCTGTCGCCGACATAGTCGAGCGAGATCGTTGCCGCGCGGTAGCGATTGATGATGATGGGCGAGTTCTCCAATAACTCCCAGCCGGATTCGATCAGCATGGCAACGAACAGGCGCATGGAGAGCGGCTTGCGGCGCATGATCAGATGCGTCAACCCGAAGAACAGGAAGCCGTGGATGATGTGCGACGGCGTGTACCAGTCGGCGATATGCTGCGAATTGCCGCTGGAATTGACCACGGGTTCGAAGAGCTTGACATAGCCGCAGGTGCAGATCGGCACCCGGCCCATCATATATTCCGCGACGATCTGCACGAGCAGGACCACGGCGCAGGCGATGAGCCAGAAGCTCTGTCGCTGGTAACGGTTCTCAGCGTTCGAGAGCGTGGCCATCATTCGGCTTCCGCCGGCGGCTCGATCGTGTGCTTCATGATCAACGGCATCTGCGACAGCGTGAAGAGAATGGTGATCGGCATCGTGCCCCAGACTTTGAAGTTCACCCAAAGATTATCCGCGGCCTTGACGTCGGGCAGGTAAAGCCAGTTCGACCCGCGCCAGACGACTTCGTTGAGCACGGCAAGAACCAGGAAGAAAATACCCCAACGGAAGGTGAGCTTGCGCCAGCCTTCCGCGTCGAGCTGAAAGGCGGCGTTGAAGACATAGCCGAGCAGCGACTTGCCGAAGAAGAGGCCGCCGAGCAGCGCCACGCCGAACAGGGCATTGACGATGGTCGGCTTCATCTTGATGAAGATTTCGCTCTGCAGATAGATGCCGAGCGCGCCGAAGATGAGGACGACGATGCCCGAAACAAAGGGCATCAGCGGCAGATGGCCAAGCATGATCTTCGAGACGATAAGAGACAGCGCCGTCGCCACCATGAACAGCCCAGTCGCAACGAAAAGCGGACCGCCGAGCGCGGACAATGCCGGGAACTGCTGCACCAGCCATTCGCCGCGCAGATTGGCGAAGAAGAACACCAGCAACGGCCCGAGTTCCAGCACCAGCTTCAACAGCGGATGATGCTTGTCGGCGGTGCTTGGGGCGAGGTCACGGTCACTGGTCGTCATTGCGGCACTTTCATTGTCGTCGAGTTTGGACTTGTCGTTCATTGGCCATTTCCGGGGTTGATCCCGGCGATAGCCTGGGCGAATTCCTCGGCCTCGAAAGGCTCGAGATCGTCTACACCTTCGCCGACACCGATGAAATAGACGGGCAGCTTATGCTTGGCCGAGATCGCCACCAGAATGCCGCCGCGCGCCGTGCCGTCAAGCTTGGTCATGATCAAGCCGTTGACGCCGGCGACGTTGCGGAAGATTTCCACCTGATTCAGCGCGTTCTGGCCGGTTGTCGCATCCAGCGTCTGCAACACGGTATGCGGCGCATCCGGATCGAGCTTGCCGAGCACGCGAACGATCTTTTCCAGTTCCGCCATCAGCTCCGTCTTGTTCTGCAGCCGGCCGGCGGTGTCGATGATCAGCACGTCGCTCTTGTTGGCCTTGGCCTGCTGGAAGGCATCGAAGGCAAGGCCGGCGGCGTCCGCCCCGAGCTTGGTGCCGATGAATTCCGATTTGGTGCGGTCGGCCCAGATCTTCAGCTGCTCGATGGCGGCGGCACGGAACGTATCGCCAGCGGCAACCATCACCTTCAGACCAGCGCCCGACAGCTTCGCCGCCAGCTTGCCGATCGTCGTCGTCTTGCCGGTGCCGTTGACGCCGACGATGAGGATGACATGCGGCTTGTGGCTGAGATCGAGCTGCAACGGCTTGGCGACCGGCTTCAGCACCTTGGCGATTTCCTGCGCCATGATCCGGCTGACGTCCTCGCCAGTCACATCCTTGCCGTAACGCTCCGAGGCCAGCGTATCGGTCACCCGCATCGCCGTCTCGACGCCGAGATCGGCCTGGATCAACAGATCTTCCAGATCCTGCAGCGTCTGATCGTCCAGCTTGCGCTTGGTGAACAGCGCGGCGATCTGTCCGGTGAGCTGCGACGAGGTGCGCGCAAGGCCGGCGCGCAGGCGCTGGAACCAGGAGAGTTTTTGCTTGGGCGCTTCGGGAGCGGGCTCCGGGATACTGGAGGCGGTGGAGAAGCCTTTGGGGAGGATGGGAGTGGTGTCGGTGTCTTTCGACGAAAGGTCTGTGTCTGCCGAGCCTTCGTTACCCCCCTCTGTCCTGTCGGACATCTCCCCCACAAGGGGGGAGATCGGTTCGAGGGTGACTTCCTCTGCCACAATGTCAGCTTCAAAATCGGCAGTTGGCTCTGGTTCCGCTGCAACTTCATCGTCTATGGCTGGTTCGAGAGCCTCGGACACCTGCGCGACCGGAGGTTCTACCTGCTCGTCAGATTCTTGTTCCGGAGATTCTTGTACTTGCTCCGCTGGCGCGGCATCCTCCAAACGATCTCCCCCCTCGTGGTGGGGTCCGGAGGACGGGTCGAGACCCGTGGCTCGACCCAACGGTCCCAAAGGGACAGAGGGGGGCTCGACAGGCTCGGCAATCTCGGACGCCGCTGGCAAATCCACCACAGGCTCTTCCGGCGCAGCAACAGCAACCTCAACCGAAGAAACCTCTTCCGGCGCTTTCTCTTCCACCGGCTTTTCGCGGCCGAAGGTGAAGACTTTTTTGATGAAACTGAGCGCCATGAAAATTCCGTGGGGTCAGGCCGCGTCGGCGGCCGTAAGTTGCATGTCGAGGTGCTTGCCATTGTGGCTGGTGATCGCCACCTGCACAAGGTCGCGCGGCCGAAGGCCAGGTGCTGCGACAAGCGTGAAGTTTTCCGTATGCGCCAAGCCGTTGTTTTCGACAAGCAGCCATTGCCGCGTACCGACCATACTATCGAGATGGGCCTGATGCAGTCTTTGTCCAGCCGCGCGCAGGCGTGCGGCGCGTTCCTTGATCAGCGCGCGGTCGAGCTGCGGCATGCGTGCCGCCGGCGTGCCGGGGCGCGGGCTATAGGGAAAGACGTGCAGATGGGCGATTGCAGCCTCTTCCGCCAGGCTGACGGCATTTTCGAACATCGCGTCGGTTTCGGTTGGGAAGCCGGCGATCATATCGGCGCCAAAACTCATCTCCGGCCGCAGACGCCGGACATCCTCGATGAAACGAATGGCGTCAGCGCGCGAATGCCGCCGCTTCATCCGCTTCAGGATCATGTCGTCGCCATGCTGCAGCGATAGATGCAGATGCGGCATGAAGCGCGGCTCGTCGGCGATCAGGTCCAGCAGATGCGCGTCCGCCTCGATGCTGTCGATCGAGGATAGCCGCAGGCGGCGGATCTCGGGGATCTGTTTCAGCAGCGTTTTCGCCAGAAGGCCGAGCGTCGGCTCGCCCGGCAAGTCGCCGCCATAGCTGGTGGCGTCGACGCCGGTCAGCACGATCTCGCGGTAACCGCTTTCCACCAGATTGCGCGCCTGGCTCACCACCGCGCCCATCGGCACCGAGCGGGAATTGCCACGGCCATAGGGGATGATGCAGAAAGTACAGCGATGGTCGCAGCCATTCTGCACCTGGATGAAGGCGCGCACATGCCCGTCAATATGCTTGACCATCTGCGGCGCGGTGTGGCGCACGCTCATAATGTCGTTGACCCGCAGCTTCTCTTCCGCCGAAACGCCGAAATCCGGCAGCGAACGATAAGACGCACTGGTCAGCTTCTCTTCGTTGCCGAGTACGGCATCCACTTCGGCCATCTCGGCGAAAGTCTGCTTTTCCGTCTGCGCGGCGCAGCCGGTGACGATGATGCGGGCATGCGGATTGTCGCGGCGGGCACGGCGGATCGCCTGGCGCGCCTGGCGCACGGCCTCGCCGGTGACGGCGCAGGTGTTGACCAGGATCGCGTTGTTGAGCCCGGCTTTCTCTGCCTCGGCCCTCATCACTTCGGATTCGTAGGTGTTGAGACGACAGCCGAAGGTAATGACCTCGACCCCGCTCACCGCGCCTGAGCCCCCTGCTCTTGAGCGCGCGTGAAGCTACCCGTCACGGGATCGACCAAGCCGGACCATTCCCATTCCGCCGGACCGGTCATGACGACATGATCGTCGCTTTCTCGCCATTCGATGGTGAGCTGGCCGGAGGCCGGCGCGGAGGCGACGTCGATCGTCACTTTGCGGCCGGTGCGGCCGGTGCGGGCGGCACTGACGGCGGACGAGCATGCGGCGGAACCGCAGGCAAGCGTCAATCCGGCGCTACGCTCCCAGGTGCGGGTACGCAGTAAGGTCGGCGAAAGCACCTGCGCCAGCGTGATATTGGCGCGCTCGGGAAACATCGGATGGTTTTCCAGCAGCGGCCCGAAGCGGGCGAGATCGTAGGACATCGGGTCCTTGTCGACCCAGAAGATTGCATGCGGATTGCCCATCGACATCACCGAAGGCGAATGCAGGACGGGATTGTCGATCGGCCCGATCTGCAGCTCGATGCGGCGCGTGTCGGCAAATTCCTCGGCCAGCGGGATCTTGTCCCAGTCGAAGACCGGCCTGCCCATGTCGACGGAAATCGTGCCGTCCTCATGCTCGACGGCGTTCAGAATGCCGGCGACGGTCTGGAAGGTGAATACCTTCTTGCCGGTTTCAGCCGCAAGCGCCTGCACGACACAGCGCGTGCCATTGCCGCAGGCCTGCGCCTTGGTGCCATCGGAATTCAGAATATCGATCCAGGCATCGGTGCCCTCCGCCTTCGGATCGTGGATCGCCATGATCTGATCGAACTCGGTCGCCGGATCGGCATTGAGCGCAATCGCGGCTGCCGCCGTCACCACGTCTTTCCGGCCACGCATGTCGACAACCAGGATCTTGTTGCCAAGCCCGTTCATCCGCGCGAATTCGACCGTATTGCTCATGGTGGTATGTCCATCAGTGTTTTCGAGCTGTATATGGCGGAAATGTCGGGGAATTACCAGTGGCATGATGGGCTCTGGCTTTGGAGGCATCCTTTGGCTTCACGTCGCTTTGGTGTCGGTTGAAGCCGATCTCTACCTGATCTTGATCACAATCCCGCCGAGGGATGCCCAACGCAGTTTATTTCAATAAAAATTCGATCCAATGTCGGATCATGCAAACGTCGCACGTCCTAGGCTCGTTCACTCCGTCCATTCAGAAGGATGATAACCATGCCGAATACCATACGACTGCACCGCGTCCTGGCAACCAGCCCGGAAAAGGTCTATCGCGCATTCATCGAGGCGGACGCGCTCGCCAAATGGCTACCGCCGAACGGATTTGCCTGCACCGTGCATCACATGGAGCCGACAGTCGGCGGTACGTTCAAAATGTCCTTCCGCAATTTCACCACGGGCAAAAGCCATGCCTTCGGCGGTGAATTTCGTGAGCTCGTTCCCGGCGAACGGGTGATCTACACGGACAAATTCGACGACCCCAACCTGCCCGGCGAAATGGAAGTGACCGTGACATTGAAAAAGGTCCTGGTCGGGACCGAGGTCAACATTACGCAGGCGGGCGTGCCGGATGTCATCCCGCCCGAGGCCTGCTATCTCGGCTGGCAGGAGTCATTGCGGAACCTCGCAAAGCTCGTGGAGCCTGATATCAACGAATAGTGCATGAGGGGCGAGCAAGGACTCTTGCAATCGGATCGCGTTGACGATCGTCGCGATCCAATTTGTCCGTGCGTTGTCCCTCAGACAACCGGGACGTCGTACACTTCCCCAGCTCTCAACGGCCGAAACCGATCCGGCTCCACACCTTGTTCTTTAAGTGCCGCATCCAGCGCCCGCACCGGCGCGTCCATGGCCTCGTCGGTCAGTTGGAAGGTCGCGAAATGATGGCCGGCGACATGAGCGGCGTTGCAAAGCGTCATGCCGCGAACCGCCTCCGCCGGGTTCTGGTGCTGGCCTCGCATGAACCAGCGCGGCTCATAGGCGCCGAAGGGCAGGATGGCGAGGCGGAAGCCGCCGTGCTTTTCCCGAACCGCCTCATAATTGATGCCGCCATGAAAGCCGGTATCGCCGACATGGTAGATCTTGCCCACCGGCGTGGTGATGACGAAGGCGGCCCAGAGCGCCATGCGGCGGTCGCCGGCCCCCCGCGCCGACCAGTGATGGCAGGGTTCGGCATCGATGGTCACCTTGGCGTTGATGGCGAGATGGTCGCCCCAGTCCATGGTGGAAATCTTCGCGCCGGGAACGCCGCGTTTGATGATCGTGTCGTTGCCGAGCGGCGTGACGATAGTGGGCGCATGCGCCTCGTACAGCCGCTTCAGCGTCGCCAGATCGAGATGGTCGTAGTGATTGTGTGAGACCAACACGAGATCGATCGGCGGCAGATCCTCGAAACGGATGCCGGGCGGAACGACCCGTTTCGGCCCGATGAAGGTGAAAGGGCTCGCCCGCTCCGACCAGACCGGATCGGTCAGAATATTCAGCCCCGCCACCTGGATCAGCATCGAGGCGTGGCCGACCATGGTCACCCGCAATGTGTCACCGAAGACATGCCTGTCGGGCTTTGCCGGTGGAAAGGCGCTGACGACCGGATTGGGCCAGCGTACCCGACCGCCGCCGAACTGCCATCTCAGCAGATCGAGCAGGCCGCCTGGCTCGACGCCTTCGGGATTGAAAAACCGCAGTCCGTCGAAATGGTCGGAAACAGGACCTTGATAGTAGGGGTTCTGCTTTTTGCCGGAGCCGGATTTGTCTGTCATTGCGTGCCGGCTCCTTGTCCCGCCGGCACGCCGGCCTTTGCCAACCATTCGCCGCTCTCCACCGCCGTCAATTCGCGTTCGATCACGACATTCGCCGGCATCGCGAAGAGCTGCGGCGTAAAGAAGCTCGTATCCCAGAGCGGAGCGACGGCAGCGGCGGGCGAGAGAAGGACGATCTGCGTGCCGTCGATGCGCGGGATGCCGTCGACGGAGACCTCGCCCGCAATGGCAGCCTGACCCGCCGGAGCACCATAATGCCACCAGGCTTCATCGGTCCCCTCTTCCACCAGCGTCACGCACCGCGCCATGTCGACGATGAACCGGTTCGGCTCGCGCCCGCCCGGCAGGGTTTCGCCGAAGGCCGCCTGGATCAGCGTGAAGAGATGGCAGCAATTGGCGATGTTCTCATAGCGCAGCCGGAAACCCCGGCCGCTTGGCTGGTGCAGAACGATCAACTCATCGCTGTGGCAGAGAAACATCTGCCGCACCCAGGCAGCACCAGGCGTATGATCCTGCAGATCCTGAAGCTGCGGCATGAGGCCCGCATTTTCCCCCGCCAACCTTCTCTCCTCAGGCATCATCGCAAGATGCGAGACAACCGACCGGCCAACGAGCTGAAAGGCCTCCAGCAATTGCTGCTGCCGGGGGCTGAGCGGCTTGCGGCTCGAAAAACCGCGATGGATCTGCGGCAGCCAGGCAAGATAGAGTTCCCACACCGCCGCACCGCTGCGCTCCGGCGAACCGCCCGTCTCGGCAATGGTGCCCAGCATATTGGCAAGGATCGCGGCGCCCGGAGGCGGCAGGCTGCGCAGCTCGCGCGCCGCCCGCGACACGATCTTCGGCTGTGCCTTGGCACCTGCGTAGAAGGCCTGCGCCGCTTCGTTGAAACGCGCATCGACACGACCGCCGGCATAGATGCGGCAGGCAGTCAGGAGATTGGTCAGGGCTGCATCGTTCATTCGCGTCTGTCTCGGGGAATCACATCGTCACGGCGGGTAGGCACAACAATAGCGGACTGTGCTATCAGCGAAATCCCATTCACGGCTCCGACTGGTCACATTGACGGCCTGTGGCATTTTTGCCCTTTGGCTTGACTTTGCCGGCCGTTTCCTGTTTATCCGCGCTCATCTGCGACGAGCACAAGCCTCCGAGCCACCGACCGGGACCCTACAAGGTATAAAGAGATCCCGGAGGTCAACACCCGACAGCGCGTTGCGCCCTCGGGTGCTTTTTGGCTTTGCGTCTTGTTTTCGTCATGGAAAAGCACGACGTTTTCGGGCGATGACCCGCGCATGTCCCTTTCGAGGCGGAGCCGAGAAAGATAAGGCATAGGCGCAAATCAAAAGCCCCGAGCGATCGATAAGGAAGAAACGATGTTTGAAAACCTCCAGGACCGTCTTGGTTCCATTCTGAATGGACTGACAGGCCGCGGTGCGCTCTCGGAAGCTGATGTTTCCGCAGCACTGCGCGAGGTTCGCCGCGCGCTGTTGGAAGCCGACGTGGCGCTGGATGTCGTACGCTCCTTTACCGACCGCGTCCGTGAAAAGGCCGTCGGCGCCGAGATCCTAAAGTCGATCAAGCCTGGACAGATGGTCGTCAAGATCGTCCATGACGAGCTGATCGAGATGCTCGGCGGCGAGGGTGTCGGCATCGATCTCAACGCGCCGGCCCCGGTCGTCGTCATGATGGTCGGTCTGCAGGGCTCCGGTAAGACCACCACCTCTGCCAAGATCGCCCACCGCCTGACCAGCCGCGACCGCAAGAAGGTCCTGATGGCCTCGCTCGACACGCGCCGTCCGGCAGCGCAAGAGCAGTTGCGCCAGCTCGGCGTCCAGGCCGGTATCGACACGCTGCCCGTCATCGCCGGCCAGTCGCCGACCGATATCGCCGCCCGCGCCGTGCAGGCCGCCAAGCTCGGCGGCCATGACGTCGTCATCCTCGACACCGCCGGCCGTACACATATCGACGAGCCGCTCATGGTCGAGATGGCGGACATCAAGAAGAAGTCCAACCCGCACGAAATCCTGCTGGTCGCGGATTCGCTGACCGGTCAGGACGCCGTCAACCTCGCCCGCAACTTCGACGACCGCGTCGGCATTACCGGCCTGGTACTGACCCGCATGGACGGCGATGGCCGCGGCGGTGCTGCCCTTTCGATGCGCGCCGTCACCGGCAAGCCGATCAAGCTGATCGGCGTCGGCGAAAAGATGGGCGAGCTGGAAGAATTCCATCCCCGCCGCATCGCCGACCGTATCCTCGGCATGGGCGACATCGTTTCGCTGGTCGAAAAGGCCGCCGAGAACATCGACGCCGAGAAGGCGGCCGCCATGGCCGCCAAGATGGCCAAGGGCAAGTTCGACCTGAACGATCTGGCCGATCAGCTCGGCCAGATGCAGAAGATGGGCGGCATGGGCGGCATCATGGGGATGATGCCCGGCATGTCCGGCATGAAGGACAAGATGGCCGCAGCCGGCCTCGACGATCGCCTGTTCAAGCGCCAGATCGCCATCATCTCCTCAATGACCAAGGCAGAGCGTGCCAATCCCGATCTGCTCAAGCATTCCCGCAAGAAGCGCATCGCTAGCGGCTCCGGCACCGACGCCTCCGACATCAACAAGCTTCTGAAGATGCACCGCCAGATGGCGGACATGATGAAGATGATGGGCGGCAAGGGCAAAGGCGGCATGATGAAACAGATGATGGGCGGCCTTGCCGGCAAGATGGGTCTTGGCGGCGGTATGGGCGGCATGCCCGACCTATCGAGCATGGATCCCAAGCAGCTCGAAGCCCTGCAGAAGCAGGCCGAAGCCGCCGGCCTCGGCCGTCCCGGCGGCATGCCGGGCCTCGGTGGCGGCGGATTGCCGGGTCTGGGCGGCGCAAAGCTGCCAGGCCTCGGCGGTGGTTTCCCGGGATTGCCCGGTTTGCCGAAGAAGAAGTGAGAAGGATCGTTGACCCCCATGATTGATCCAGACGTCAAGGCCCAATTGGGCAACTACCGCCAGTCGATCGATAATATCGATGCAGCCCTGGTGCATATGCTGGCCGAACGCTTCCGCTGCACCAAAGAGGTCGGCGTGCTGAAGGCCAAATACAACCTGCCGCCGGCCGACCCGGCGCGCGAGGAATTCCAGATCGAACGCCTGCGCCTTCTGGCAAGGGACGCCAATCTGGACCCGGATTTCGCCGAGAAGTTCCTGAACTTCGTCATCAAGGAAGTCATCCGGCATCACGAACAGATCGCTGCTGATCTCAAAGCATGATCCCGAAAAGTGTGAAGCGGTTTTCGGAAGAGATCATGCGACACACAAAAACAGCAAATAAACACGCCGCCCCAGAAAGCGGTTACAAAAAGCCTAAGGAGTAAGAAACATGGCACTGAAAATTCGTCTCGCCCGCGGTGGTTCCAAGAAGCGCCCGTACTACCACGTTGTTATCGCCGACGCCCGTTCGCCGCGCGATGGCCGCTTCCTGGAAAAGGTCGGGTCCTGGAACCCGATGCTTGCCAAGGACGACGCCAAGCGCGTTGAACTCGACGCCGACCGCATCAAGCATTGGCTCGACAACGGCGCTCAGCCGACCGACCGCGTTCTGCGCTTCCTCGACGAAGCCGGCGTTGCCAAGCGCGAAGTCAAGAGCAACCCGGAAAAGGCAAAGCCGGGCAAGCGCGCTCAGGAACGCGCTGCTGAAAAGGCACAGAAGGCTGCTGACGCCGCCGCTGCTACTGCTGAATAATCAGCCGTAACGACGATCTGAAACGGGTGGCATGGCGACATGCCACCCGTTTTTTGTTTCCTATTCGTGCGCTTCATCTTATGAGAGAACGCAATCGATCCTCCGGCAGTCGGCAACGAGACCATGACGAAACTTGAAAACCCGGTATTGATGGCAACCATCGGCGCCGCGCAGGGCCTGCGGGGCGAAGTGCGCGCCCGCGCCTTTACCTCGGACCCGACTGCGCTCGGCGATTACGGCCATCTGCACAGCATGGACGGCCGCATCTTCGAAGTGCTGGAAATCCGCGAGGCCAAGAACGTGGTGGTCGTGCGCTTTCGCGGCGTCAACAACCGCGATGCCGCCGAGGCTCTGAACGGGCTGGAACTCTATATCGAACGCGACAACCTGCCCGATGACGAGCTGGAGGACGACGAGTTCTTCTATACCGACCTCGAGGGCCTGGAAGCGGTCGATGACAAGGGCACCGCCTATGGCACGGTCAGCGGGGTCTATGATTTCGGCGCAGGCGATCTGCTGGAGCTGAAAGGGCCGGGCAAGCGCCCGGTGCTGATCCCCTTCTCCGAGGCAGCCGTGCTGGAAATCGACCTCGAAGGCGGCAAGATCCTGATCGACCCGATGGCTGCCGGCCTGATCGACAGCCCCGACGATCTCACCGGCAAGCCGCCGAAGCCGCCCGGCAAGACGAAGAAGTGATCTGCTCATGAGTTTTCGGGCGACCATTCTGACGCTCTACCCCGAGATGTTTCCCGGCCATCTCGGCGCGTCGCTTGCCGGCAAGGCGATGGAGCGCGGGCAATGGGCGCTGGACACCGTGCAGATCCGCGATTTCGCCACCGACAAGCACCGCACCGTCGATGACACGCCGGCCGGCGGCGGCGCCGGCATGGTGCTGAAGCCGGATGTGCTTGCCCGCGCCATCGACCATGCCTCCGAAAACGACAATCGCCCTCGCCTGCTGATGAGCCCGCGTGGAAAGCCGCTGACGCAGAAGCGTGTGCGCGAACTCGCCTCCGGCGACGGCGTCATCATCGTCTGCGGCCGCTTCGAGGGTGTCGACCAGCGGGTGATCGAGGGACGCGATCTCGAAGAGGTCTCGATCGGCGACTACATCCTCTCCGGCGGCGAGCCGGCGGCGCTGATCCTGCTCGACGCCATCGTCCGCATCCTGCCCGGCGTCATGGGCAACGATCTCTCAGGCCTGCACGAAAGCTTCGAGGGCGGCCTGCTGGAGCACCCACACTATACGCGTCCCCAAGTCTGGGAAGAGCGCGAAATCCCCGCAGTCCTGATCTCCGGCAACCACGGCGCCATCGCCAAATGGCAGAAGCAGGAAGCCGAAAAGCTGACGAAAGAGCGCCGGCCGGATCTGCTGGAGAAGCAGCCCAAGACATAGCAGCGATAGACTGGGCTGCTGATGTGATGCCATTTGATGCCGCCGTGCTAGGCGGCAGCATGGGGCTGCTTTGGGTCAAGCGGACATTGTGGCGTCGCGAGCTTTCATTATTTCGTCTGTTAATTGAATCAAGGCCGCTGAGGTATCAGCCAATGGGATGGGAAGCACTCAGGCAATGGGGCGAAGACGCGGTTCGCATCGAACCGCTCACTGGTGGGATTGCCAACGAGGTGTGGAGTGTTCGCGTCCGCGGGCAGATCGCGGTCGGTCGCCTCGGCTCCAGGATCGACGCTGATCTCACATGGGAAACCGAGCTACTCCAACACCTCGACCGCGAAGGTATAATCGTTCCAGTGCCAATCCCGACGATTGACGGCCGGCTGTTCGTGGACGGTCTGGTGGTGATGAAATACATCGAGGGCGGGCCGCCCGAGACTGAGTCTGACTGGCGTCGCGTGGCCGACACGCTCCGCGAGCTGCATCGGTTGACGCGGGGCTGGCCGCAGCGCCCCGGTTGGAAATCGTCGACCGACCTCCTGCATGCCGAAACCGGAACGAGGATCAACCTCGCCACGATGCCGCCTGAAGGCGTTACTCGATGTCGAGCGGCGTGGGCGCGGCTAATCGGGCGTCAGACATGCGTTGTCCACGGAAACCCCAACAACCCTGGCAACATCCGCATGACTGCAGATCATGTCGCGTTAATCGACTGGGATGAATCACACGTCGACGCCCCTGACCTTGACCTGGTACTGCCCGACAACGCTGCCGATCTCGACGAAGGCGCGCATGATATTGCCGCGCAAGCGTCGGCCGCGTGGGAAGCCGCCGTTTGCTGGCAGGACGAGTACGCAGTCAAGCGGCTTGCCGAAGTTCGAGCGGTCTAAGCGGTTCTGGCGGATAGACGGGCGACATCCATGCCGGAACCTCCGGTGACCACGGCGCCATCGCCAAATGGCAAAGACAGGAAGCCGAGAAGCTGACGAAAGAGCGCCGGCCGGACCTGTTGGAGAAGCAGCCAGCGAAGTAGCAGCGATAAACTGAGTGCCGATACGATGCCGTTGATGCCGCCGTGCTGGGCGAGCAGAGCGAATGACCTTCGTTTTGGTTATTGCGTTTACTGATACGATCACGCCGCTACGTCGTGGGTCGGTCATTCTGAAGACGAGTGCTCTGCTCGCCAGGTTCATTGGTCTTTCAAGTGTTGGGAGTTAGGGCATTGCATCAGGCGACCTGAGCCAACGCGAACCGCTGCGCAACCCCTGCCACGCGTGCTCCGTAAAGGCGGGCGGTTTCGACGTCGCCGGCAGACATCTCGCTTGGGGCTGCGTCTGCATCGCTCTGCGCCATTGGCGCGATGTACGAACCCATCCTGTTTGCGTCGTCCCGCTTCGACGCCTTCACATTCGCTGGCTTTATCCCCAGACTGACCCACAGGCCTCCGTGCTGTCCAGCCAGAAGAACGAAGTATTCGAGGGTGTTAAGTTTGTCGCCATTCAAACTGGCGCTGTTGGTGAAACCCCCGAAGACTTTGTCCTGCCATTTGTTGGTAAACCAGGCCTTCGAGGAAGTATCCGCGAACTTCTTAAACTGCCAGCTCGGGCCGCCCATGTAGGTTGGCGATCCGAAGATGATGGCGTCAGCGGCGTCCAACGCGGCCCATCCGTCATCTGAAAGGTTGCCGTCGGAGTCGATGGCGTAAAGCGCTCCGCCCGCACCGTCCGCGATGGCTTCCGCCATCCGCTGCGTGTGGCCATAGCCGGAATGATAGACGATGACTGTATTTGACATGGTGATTTTGGCCTCCTTTGGGCCGTTGCTTTGCGCTGTCCGGAGACGAGTTCGCTCCGTCCGGCGACTTCCGGATGGGTTGATGATTGGAGTTTGGATGACATCCGACGCCTGGGCGATGGAGACCTTTATCCGCTTGGCTACGCGCGGATTCTCAGACGGATGGCTCTGTTTACCGCGAGATGCTCAGGCGTGGCCGCTGAGACTGGCCAGTATCAGCAGCAACAGGAACACGAGAGTCGGCGGGAGTTCGCGGTAGTTCCGGATACGCAGGATGGTTGCGATCGCGGCCAACATGATGCAGGTGCCCAACGCGACCCCAATGTATCGGGTGCCGGCTGTGACCAACAGCACCGCGGTAGCGAACTCAAGGGCGGACGTTACCCAGCACCACCAGAATGGAAAACCAAGTCGCACAAAACCTGCGCGGATTTTCGGATGTCCACTCGCGTTAATAATAGAGCCGAGGAGAAACGCCCCGGACGCTAGCCAGACCAGGATGGTATCGAGCAGCGTTGCACCCGTGAAAATTTGAATTGGAAGATTCATTGATGTTCTCTTCTGTGATGACCCGTGTCAGGCGCCATTTCATATCGATGGTATGTATTCTAGCGTCGCTAGATTGTCAATCGCCGCTTTATTTGATAGTCTCAACTTCAGAGAAATCACGCGAATGAAGATAGAGGCACACGGTGGGAATCAGCGAACGCAAGGCCAGGGAACGGGAGGAGCGTGAACGCCGGATCGTTGTCGCTGCGAGGACAATCGCGGAACGCGAGGGCTGGGCTTCCGTCACGATCCGGCGTCTCGCCGACGAGATAGAATTCAGTCAGCCGGTTCTCTATTCTCATTTCCAAAATCGCGATGAGATCGTCGGAGCGGTCGCGCTCGAAGGCTTCGGCGAGCTGGCGGCGATCCTCCGCGCCGCGATCCGGCCATCGTCTACGCCAAGAGAGTTGGTAGAAGGCGTCGCGACCGCCTATCTCGATTTCGCTTTCGCCTGGCCTGCGATGTACGAGGCGATGTTTGTCCTGCCGACTGGTCTGCGCTTCGCCAGATCCGACACGCCAACCCAGCTCCGTGAAGGTTTCGGAGCCATGGCGACCGTGATCGCGCCGTTCTCCCAGGATGTGGATACGGCTACCGAAACTTTTTGGGCGGCACTTCACGGATTGGCGCAGCTTGAACGCCACGGCAGAATAAGACCCGCTTTCCGGGCTCACCGGATCACCCTCATCATGCAGATGGTGTCAGCTCAACGGGAATGAAAAACGGTTGGTCGAGAAGCTTCCGCAGAGGGACTTTCCAGGGCGTGACGCGTTACGCATCCAGTTTGCCTGCAATGGGCCGAAAGGCGACGACAGCGTTCGCCCGCTTCGCGCCAATTGCGATCGTTCTCAATCGCGGCGCTGACGACGCGCCTAGGCGGACTAAGCTGGCGGCAATTCGAGACCGTTCGGCAGTGAGATCCAGATGACGGTTTGCGCCTCTGGGGAATGACGTGACAGATGGCCCTTGCCGTGTGTGTCCTCCACCAACACGAAGCTACCCGCCTGAACGTGGCGCACCTCTCCGTCGCTCGTCTCGTATTCAACCGAACCATCCAGCCTGACCGTAAGCACCGGCTCCGGGACTTTATGCCAGGCAACCTCGCGCATGCCTGCTGGGATGTGGGTGAGGCGGACGCGGGACGCCGGATAACTGGCCGTAACATCGAACTGGATGGCATCGGGGTGCACCGACGTCTTCGTCGTCGGCAATTCGACTTCGTCGAAATGCGACTCGCCGTCCGGAGTGGCATAGATGCGCAGGCATTTCATTGCGGCTGGCTCCTTCTCGTTCGCATGCTGAAACAACGCATGCCTATCATAAAGGAGGCGGGGTAACAGCAAGAGTCCCCTTAGAACCGAAATGCGGCGACGACGACCGGCGACGCCCTATTCATCCACCGAAAGAGCCATCCCATGCTTGATCGTTTTGAGCGCGATCAGGCTTTTGTACTTGCGCACAAGCTCTCGCTGATCTGTCATCATCCGCTCGATGAAGGCGTTGTATTCTTCAATATCCCGCACCGTTACCGACAAGACGAAGTCAGTGTCGCCGGTGACGTACCAACAGGATTGGACTTCCGGCGCCTGGACGAGCCAACGTTGGAAAGCTTCGAGATTGTGGCGATACTCATTTTGTATTTCGATTTCGACCAAAATTCTGAGGTTCCGACGGACGGCAGCAGGACTGACGACGGCGACGATCCGGTCGATCACGCCCTCGCGTTTAAGCTTGCTGATACGCCGCTCGACTGCAGAAGGCGAAAGATTGACGGCTTGCGCGATAGCTTTCGCGGGCTGGTCAGCATTGTCCTGCAGAATCGACAGAATTTCGCGATCCTTCTCATCCACGCACATTTCCCCCGAAATATAGCCATCTATGCGGAAAAACAGCGAAATTGCCGTAAATATCGATGAATTTCCGCATCGATGAGATCTATCATTGCCCCCATGACAAAACAATCTCAGCTATCCTCTTCGAATATTGTCGATGCCAGAAGGCGGATCGATCCGATCTTCCTGAACTCGGCATTGCTCACCGACGCGACACTCGGCCTGACACTTGCAGCCAAGGACGAAACGGATAATCCCATCCGTTGCTTCAAAGGCAGGGGCACCGGTTATTATCTGGCGCACACAAGCGCGGAAAAAGGACCTCTGGTCACAGCGTCGGCAGGCAATTTTGGCCAAGGGCTCGCCTACGGCGCGGCAAAACTGGGCCGTGAGCTGACCGTATTCGCCAGCCTCTCCGCCAATCCGCTGAAGATCGAGGCTATGCGCAGGCTCGGCGCGGAGGTCATTCTGTTTGGGGATGACTTCGACGCAGCGAAAGCAAGAGCCCGGGAATATGCCTCGGAAAGAGGGGCAACCTTCGTGGAGGATGGCGCAAGCGCCAGCATCGCGGAAGGCGCCGGAACGATCGCGGCCGAACTCACCGAGGCATTCGGCAATATCGATGCGGTTTTTGTGCCCCTCGGAAATGGTGCGCTGGCGGCAGGGATCGGCTGCTGGTTCAAAACGGCATCGCCCGCCACCAAAGTCATCGCTGTCGCCGCGAAAGGGGCTCCCTGCATGCAGCTTTCATGGCAGGCAGGCCGCCCCGTTCCCACAGATAAGGCGACAACGATCGCGGATGGGATCGCTGTACGCGATCCGGTTCCGGTTGCCGTCGATTGGCTGGCCACGACGATCGATGACATCGTGCTTGTCGACGATGCCTGTATAATCGATGCCATGCGGTTTGCGCATTCCAGGTGGAACCGGCTGGTTGAACCGGCAGGCGCTGCGGGGCTGGCCGGTGTTTTGGCGACAGCCGCGACCATGCAGGGGACGAGGGTTGCGACAATACTGTGCGGAGCAAATCTTACGCCGGAGCAAATTGCCCAGTGGTTGCCAAAAGCCGATGCGGGATTTGCCTCGTAGACTATCGAATGGCGGCTTCGGACCGAGAGCTGTCATCGAAGCTTGTACCCGCCCTCCAATCTCACGCCTCCTGGCCGGAACGATAGGGATAATCTTCCGGCAACGGTAGCGCCCATGCGCTGAATACTCTTGCGAGCCGATCATTTTCAGATGCTAATGACGACATGGACATGTCTCATGTATCGGAGCGAAGATGCCTGGCAGAACCGGAAAAAGCTTTCTCGAATTCCACGATCTGCCATCGGACATCATCCTTTCGCTTCTCGACCGCGCCAACGTCCTGGCCGGCGCATGGGCGGATCGCCGTATGCCGCAAAGCCTGGAGCGCAAGCATGTCGCGCTGATCGCCGATGACGGCGGCTGGCGGAACACCACGGCTTTCAGCCTTGGCGTGCAGGCGATGGGCGGCATCTGTGTGCAGGCGCCGATCAGCTTCAATGCGCGTGAGGAAACCGCCGACCTCGCCGGCTATCTCGACAACTGGTTCGATGTCCTGATCGTCCGCACAAAACTGCTGACCGCCCTGCGCGAACTGGCGGCGACCGCGGACGCGCCTGTCATCAATGCCCGGACCAAATCGAACCACCCTTGCGAAACGCTGGGCGACCTTGCCTATGTCAAAAGCCGGAAAGGCCGTGTCGGTGGCCTCAAGGTCGTCGGCGTCGCGCCCGATGCCAATATCCTGCGATCGTGGGTCGAGGCTTCGCTCGCCTTGCCGATCAAGGTCACGCAGGTCTATCCGGAGAAATGGCACGTCCGCGACCGGGATCTTTCGAACGCGAACTTCAGCACCAGCACGGACATGAGAGAACTGCTGGACGCCGACGTCATCATTACGGACTGTTGGCTGGATGATACCGCACAAGCCGAGCTACGGGACTACCGGATATCGGCCACCATTCTCGATCAATGCCGCCCCGACACGATCTTCCTCCCCTGCCCGCCCGTAGCCCGAGGGCAGGAAGTCACCACGGACGCGATGACCCATCCGACATGCCAGAGCAGGGCGGCCAAGGCCTTTCTCCTGCATGCGCAGAACGCGCTGCTGGAATGGATCGTCGCTTGAGGTCTTTTGACACCGACACCAAATTCGACATAGACAGCCATCTCTTGGCATTTAAGTCACTCGGACGGCGCTCACACAGCGAAAACCCGGAAAAGCGGCCTTTCGCGCATGAAATTCCCCGCCAAGGGGTGACAAAGGCGCAGCAATAGGGTATGTGCGCGCCCGGCATGGGAAATTTCCCATCAACCACCAAAGAAAAGCAGACGCATTCGCCCCTGCCTTTATAGGCATATATCCAAGGCGAGATCCTAAGGGTCCGACCAAGGATAGAGCACTCAGGGCGCTCTGGCTGTTGAAGCAACAACGAGGTTGATAACATGAACATCATTCAGCAGTTGGAAGCCGAACAGGCTGCCAAGATCGAAGCCAAGCGCACGCTCCCCGACTTTTCCGCCGGCGACACCCTTCGCGTCAACGTGAAGGTCACGGAAGGCACCCGTACCCGCGTTCAGGCCTATGAAGGCGTCTGCATCGCCCGCTCCGGCGGCGGTCTGCAGGAAAACTTCACGGTCCGCAAGATCTCCTACGGCGAAGGCGTCGAGCGCGTATTCCCGGTTTACTCGCCGATGATCGAAAGCGTCGAAATCGTTCGCCGCGGTAAGGTCCGTCGCGCCAAGCTCTATTACCTGCGCGACCTGCGCGGCAAGGCTGCCCGTATCGTTGAAAACACCGGCACACGCGCCCGCAAGCTCAACGACGCCGAGCGCCAGGCGCTTCTCGCTGAAAAGGCTCGCATCGAAGCCGAAAAGGTTGCTGCAGCCCAGGCTCTCGCAGCCGAAAAGGCAGCAGCTGAAGCCGCCGAAGCAAAGGCCGCAGCCGAAGCAGCTGCTGCAGAAGCAGCCGCAGCCGCTGAACCGGCAGCAGAATAAGTCTCGATCCTTTCGGATTGTGGAAATCAAGGCGGCCTTCGGGTCGCCTTTTTTTGTTGGGGGCGACCAAGGGCGGCTGGGCGCGAAGAAAAATTCTCCATAAGCCGACGGCTTTGGAGCTGCTTTTCTGTTTTTATCGTGACGACCATGGCAATAGCCTTGCCATCGGCTTTAAAAATATGACAATTTTCCAACACACTATAAGGGGAATTTCCATGGCATTCCGTCGTTCTTTTCTTCTGGGTCTCACGGCCCTGGTGCTTGCACCTTTCGCCTCTTTCGCCGCCGACCTGCCGAACCTCAACGGCAAGACCGTCGTCGTCGTCACCGAGAATGCCTATCCGCCGCTGCAGTTCGTCGACCCCAAGTCCGGCAAGGCGATCGGCTGGGAATATGACGCGATGAACGAGATCGCCAAGCGGCTGAACTTCAAGGTCGAGTACCAGAACACCAGCTGGGACGCGATGATCCAGGCCGTCTCCCAAGGCCAGTACAACATCGGCATGACCGGTATCACCATCAAGGAAGACCGCAAGCAGAAGGTCGACTTCTCCGACCCCTATATGCGCTCGCAGCAGTTCATGCTGGTGCGCAGCGACGAGAAGCGCTTTACCGACGCCAAGAGCTTCTCCGCCTTCAAGGACGGGCTGGTCGGCGCGCAGCCAGGCACGACCCCCTTCTACACCGCCGCCTACGAAGTGCTCGACGGCAATGAGCAAAACCCGCGCATCAAGCTGTTCGAGACCTTCGGCGCCACCGTGCAGGCGTTGAAGACCGGCGACGTCGACACTGTTCTGACCGACGGCACCGCCGGCAAGGGCTATGTCGATGCTTCCAACGGCGGCCTGAAGTTGATCGGCGGCCCGCTCGGCACCGAGGACTTCGGCTTCATCTTCCCGAAGGGGTCCGATCTCGTTGCCCCGGTCAACGCCGCCATCGCCAGCCTGAAGGCCGACGGCACCTTCGAGGCGCTGAACAAGAAATGGTTCCTCGACTACAAGATGGGCCAGTAAGCCAGATGCAGTCTGAAACCGGAAGCCCGCTCTGATGGCGCTGCAAGCAGGCCCGAGCGGACACCATAGCAAGGACGACCTCCCCTGGTGGCTGGTCGTCCTTGTTCTCATCGGGATTGCCACCGCAATCGCCATCGTCACCAGCGATCTTTACGCCCAAGTCTTCAAGACCATCGTCCAGGGCATCGGCACCACCATCTTCGTCACGCTCGTCGCCTTCGCGCTGGCGATGGCGCTCGGCCTCGGCATTGCGCTGCTGGGCCTCTCCGACAGCCTGATCCTGCGCCAGATCGCCCGCTTCTATGTCGAAGTCATTCGCAGCATCCCGATCCTGGTCCTGCTGTCCTACATCGCCTTCGTCGGCGCGCCGGCTTTCGTCGCGCTCTACAATACCGCCACATCGCCGCTCGCCTCCGCCGGCTGGACCGAGCCTCTGCTGGTGCGCGACGTGCCGCTGATGTGGCGGGCGATCATGGCCTTGATGATCGCCTATGCCGCCTTCATCGCCGAGGTTTTTCGCGCCGGCATCCAGGCCGTCGATCCGGGCCAGATCGAGGCGGCGAAGGCGCTCGGCCTGTCGCGCTACCGGCGTTTCCGCCATGTCATCGCGCCGCAGGCGTTTCGCGTCATCTTCCCGCCGCTCTCTAACGATTTCATCGCGATGGTGAAGGACAGCTCGCTGGTCTCGGTGCTCGGCGTCGCCGATATCACCCAGCTTGCCAAGATCTATTCGTCCGGCTCCTTCCGCTACTTTGAAAGCTACTCGATCCTCGCCTATATCTACTTGATCCTGACGATTGGCCTGTCGCTGGTGCTGCGCAAGTTCGAAAAGCGGATGCGGGAGCGGCATATGCGCTGACGTGAGGCGTCATCACAATCCTCTGCGGCCAAACGTCAGCATTGCCGAGACTTCGGAAAATTGATATGAGCAACGCCATGACTAGGATCATGAGCAAAGACGGACAATTCGTCACGATTTTTGTGCTGCAGGACCACAAGCGCCTGCCGGCACGATTCTTTGCGATGATTTCGGGCGCGCTCAACAGCCGACTTCGCTGATCACACCCGAGGCCGGCGGTCCTGATCCGTCACCCCCTATTTCGACAATGCCAATATGGATCTGTAGCCATGAGCGCTCCACGTACCCTTTACGATAAAATCTGGGATGACCATCTCGTCGACAGCCAGGACGACGGCACCTGTCTTCTCTACATCGACCGTCACCTCGTCCATGAAGTGACGTCGCCGCAGGCATTCGAAGGCCTGCGCATGACCGGTCGCAAGGTCCGCGCCCCGGAAAAGACGCTTGCTGTCGTCGACCACAACGTTCCGACCTCGCCTGATCGCCATCTCGGCATCAAGAACGAGGAAAGCCGCATCCAGGTTGAGGCGCTCGCCACCAACGCCGCCGAATTCGGCGTCGAATATTATTCGGCAAGCGACAAGCGTCAGGGCATCGTCCACATCATCGGCCCGGAACAGGGTTTCACCCTGCCTGGCATGACCATCGTCTGCGGCGACAGCCACACCTCGACCCACGGCGCCTTCGGCTCGCTGGCGCACGGCATCGGCACGTCTGAAGTGGAACACGTTCTGGCAACCCAGACGCTGATCCAGAAGAAGGCGAAGAACATGCTGGTGCGCGTTGACGGCCAGCTGCCGGCCGGCGTCACTGCCAAGGACATCATCCTTGCCATCATCGGCGAAATCGGCACTGCCGGCGGCACCGGCTACGTCATCGAATATGCGGGCGAAGCCATCCGCGCGCTGTCGATGGAAGGCCGCATGACGATCTGCAACATGTCGATCGAAGGCGGCGCCCGCGCCGGCCTCATCGCCCCGGACGAGACCACCTTCGAATACATCAAGGGCAAGCCGCGCTCGCCGACGGGCGAAGCCCTCGAGCAGGCGATCGCCTATTGGAAGACGCTGCAGACAGATGAAGGCGCACATTACGACCGCGTCGTCGTGCTCGACGCCGCCGCCCTGCCGCCGATCGTCTCCTGGGGTTCCTCGCCCGAAGACGTCGTCTCCGTTCAGGGCATCGTTCCGAACCCGGACGAGATCCAGGATGAGAACAAGCGCACCTCCAAGTGGCGCGCGCTGGACTATATGGGCCTGAAGCCGGGCACGCCGATGACCGAGATCAATATCGACCGCGTCTTCATCGGCTCCTGCACCAACGGCCGCATCGAAGACCTGCGCGCCGTCGCCAAGGTCGTCGAAGGCAAGACAGTGGCATCCACCGTCGACGCGATGATCGTTCCGGGCTCCGGCCTGGTCAAGGAACAGGCGGAAGCCGAAGGCCTCGACAAGATCTTCAAGGCCGCCGGCTTCGACTGGCGCGAGCCTGGCTGTTCCATGTGCCTGGCCATGAATGACGACCGCCTGAAGCCGGGCGAACGCTGCGCCTCGACCTCGAACCGCAACTTTGAAGGCCGCCAGGGCTTCAAGGGCCGCACCCATCTGGTCTCGCCCGCCATGGCAGCGGCCGCGGCAATCGCCGGCCACTTCGTCGATATCCGCGAATGGAATTGATCGGTATTAACTGATCGACTGCAAAAGGCGGCCTCCGGGCCGCCTTTTTTGTTGGGCTTGAACAGACCTTATCGCTTCGACGTAAGTGTGGAAGGCTCGGTGACCACCGATCTTTCAACAGATGGAGCCAGTTGCGCCCGCTGGCTGAGCCAGACGCTGCCAAGCACGACGACAATGCCGAATATCTGCATCGGGCTGAGCTGCTGGCCCAGCACCCACCAGCCGAGGATGACGGCAGTCGTCGGGCTCAGAAACCCGAGCGGCGAGACCACCGACGGCTCCAGCCGCGATAGACCGCGAAACCAGAGAATATAGGTGAGCGCGGCGCCGATCAGGCCGAGATAGGCAAAGCCCAGAATATTGGCGCCCGTCAGATGCGGAAGCGGCGGCTCGAGCATCAGGGCGAACGGCAGCAACAGCAGTCCCCCGGCCGTGAGTTGCCATGCCGTGAACGTCAGCGGCGAGACGGGCGGCCGCCAGCGGCGG
>NZ_AJVM01000032.1:0-49251 GCF_000281735.1 Rhizobium sp. AP16
CATGTGTCCAGAACGGACCAAATTGCAATGGCTGGGGCGCCTGGATTCGAACCAGGGATGGCGGTACCAAAAACCACTGCCTTACCGCTTGGCTACGCCCCACCAGAGTGACATGGCGACGATCCGCGCCAAATCACCGCCTGATTAGCAAAGGTCGCATCCGCTCACAATCATTAAGTTATAGGTGAGCGCATATTTTTATACGCTTCCCAAGTGGCTATGCTAGGTCTTGTCATCCCCAAATCCCATCAGGAGACCCAATGAGCCAGTATCGTGCCCGCCCGCCCGCTGTCCCCACCGTGCTTGTCGACGATGATGTCGTGCGGATTACCCGCTGGGATTTCGAGCCGGGCGCCGATACCGGCCACCATGTCCATGGCCTCGGCTATGTCGTGGTGCCGATGACCGACTGCCAGTTCCTGCTGGAGGAGCCGAGCGGAGACAGGCGCGTCGACATTGCCAAGGGCGCGGCCTATCGGCGGGAAGCCGGCGTCGAGCATAATGTGGTCAATGCCGGCTCCGAGCCGATGTCCTTCATAGAGGTCGAATACAAGCGATCATGAGCAATCCAGACTTCGATCTTGCCTTCGAGGCCGCCTACGGCCGCGCCGTGCCGGTTGCGCCCGGCATCGAACGGATGACGGTCAACAATCCCAGCGCCTTCACCTTTCACGGCACCAACAGCTATATCGTCGGCGGCTCGTCGGTCGCAGTCATCGATCCCGGTCCGGAGAATGAAGAGCATTTTGCCGCGCTGATGGCGGCGCTGAAGGGGCGCGAGGTCACGCATATCTTCGTCAGCCACACCCATCGCGACCACTCGCCGCTCGCCAAGCGGCTGAAGGAGGCGACGGGGGCGCTGACGGTCGGCCAGGGGCCGCACCGGGCGGCGCGGCCCCTGCATGAGGGTGAGGTCAATCCTTTCGCCGAGAGTTCGGACACGGATTTTCGGCCGGATATCACGCTTGGCGATGGAGAAAGCGTCTCGGGGGACGGTTGGCAGCTGACCGCGCTTCTGACGCCCGGCCATACGGCCAATCATGCCTGTTTCGCGCTAGAGGGCAGCGGCGTCGTCTTTTCCGCCGACCATGTCATGGCCTGGGCAACGACGATCGTCGCGCCGCCGGACGGCTCCATGGCCGACTATATGGCCTCGCTCGAGCGACTGCTTGCCCGTGACGACCGCCTGTTTCTGCCCGGCCATGGCGGCCCGGTGAAGGAGCCCGCTTCCTTCATGCGTGGCCTGCGAACCCACCGGCGCATGCGCGAGCGCGCCGTGCTGGAGCGTATCAAGGTCGGAGACCGGCTGATCCCCGACATGGTCAAGGCCATCTACCGCGACACGGACCCGCGCCTGCATGGTGCCGCCGCCCTGTCAGTGCTGGCGCATCTGGAGGATCTGGTGGAAAAGGGTCAGGTGCTGACGGACGGGCCGCCGGCGCTGCTCGGGGCTTACAGGCCCGCCTAAACCAGGTCAGCTTCCGGCAATGCCCAGGAGCTCGGCGTCCAGCGCCTTCAAATAGCTTTCGGCGATATCGGCGCTGATACCGAGATCATCCTGACCGTAGCGCGAGGCGACGCGGACATCGACCAATGTCGTCTCCGCCTCCTCGCGCAGGCGGATCAGCACATCGAAAGGCAGGCCGAAAATGCGGGTGCGGGTCTGCCCCTGCAAGACGACATCGGTATTCTGGCGGATGAGATCGGCTACGCCGTCGCGATAGGGGCGCGGCGTCGGCACCGGGATGATATCGGGCATGTCGGTGACGGCGCTGTCATCCGCCGTCGGGCTCGGGCGCTGCCGGGGCGTGCGACGGCGCGGTCTCTGATCGCCGTTCGGATCGACCAAATCGGTGCCTTCAACCTTGACGATGGTGATGTGATTGTCACTGGCGACCTTGCGCACGGCTTCAAGCACGCGGTCGGACGCCCCCTCATAACGGCGACTGGTGAGCGCGGGATAGGCGACATTCTGCGCCTCGCGATCCCCTGATGTCACAAGCCGCCTGGCCGGCAGCCAGAGTTGCTTGGCCTCCGGCGTCGCCAGCCATTCCGGAGCGTCGGTGACATCGGTGGACACATCATAGATCGCCGGCCGGCTCCAGTAGCGCTCGACACCAACGCCGACGATCGCCAGCGGCAGCGCGGCATAGATCAGCGCTTTGACGGCAGAAACTCCGCCGAGCGCCGCCATCCGCCAGAGCTGCGTGAGGCCAATGACCGCAAGCAGCACCGCAAGAGCTGCGAAGCCAGCCGAAACCAGCAGCAGTAGAACGAAATAGGGTGTCTCCAGCGGCCCGAACCGATGGCCGATCAAGATCACCCCGCACAGCACCAGCGCAAAAGAAGCAATCAGGCGCGCGGCGCGGGCGGCATGCGAAACGGGACGGTCGAAACGAATGGTCATCAAGGGCTCGTCGGCGCGTCGGATCGGAAAGCGGATGAACCGAATCCCTGGGGCTGATCCCATGTTTAGAGCAAGAAACGGCGAAAATAAATCGGATGTCGCGGCACGGATAAACAAGCTTCGACTGCGAGCCGATTTGGTATCGCCTAGCACAAAAACGTGAGTACTTGCTTAAATTCCGAAAAAAGGCCATGATTTTCGTGTTTTACCGTGGCTATGAAAGGACTTGAGGAGATGGGAACGAAGAAATCGCCCGACATCGCCGCCAAGCCATCGCCTGCATCGACCGGCGTGGCTGCCGATGCCAGCGAGCCTGCCCTGCCGCTCGAACTGCTGGAACTCGAGCTTTCGCTCGATGGTTTTTCCGGTGGGGAAGCGGGATTTTGCGAAGCGGTGCGAACCGCCGCCAGAGCTGTGGGCGGCGAACTCCTGTTCGATCTTCCGGCCACCGGACTGATATCGGAATACCGCCGGCTGGCCGTTCTGTGGATACCGGAGGGCGGAGAGAACATGCGGATCATCTTCGCGGCGCTCGACCTGGACGGAGCGGAAATTCGCGTGCTGGAGCCGAGTGAGGAAACCGAGCATCTGCTCAGCTTCACCGATGCCTTCGTCGATCTGCTGCAACGCCTGCCGGAAAGGCTGGACGACGCCGCCTGAACGTTTTAGCCGTGCGACAGGCCTTTCGCGCCCTGCCGCACGGCATTATGATCTCGGCCTGCACATCTCAATCCAGGACATAGAGTCATGCGTATTTCTCCGGCACTCCTCCTCATCGCCACGGGCTTGCTCCTATCCGGCTGCCAGACGGCGGAAGAGATCCGAGCGGCGGACCAGTCGAGATGCAGCGGCTACGGCTTCAGGCCCGGCACGCAGAATTTTGCGAATTGCATGATGAACCAGGATTTGAGTCGCCGCGCCGACCAGCGTGCCTTCATGGAAAGCAATGACGATTTCTTCTGGGGACCGCCCTATGTCATCGGGCCGCGCTATTATCATCATCGCGGCTACTGGCGGCGTTGATCGCGCCGCCACTCGCGTGAGCGTCAGATCCTGGCCTTGATGGCCGCCTGTGCCGCCGCGAGTCTCGCGATCGGCACGCGGAAAGGCGAGCAGGAGACGTAATCCAGCCCGATCTCCTCGCAGAAATGGATCGAGGCGGGATCGCCGCCATGCTCGCCGCAGATGCCGAGTTTCATGTCGTTGCGGGTGCGGCGGCCGCGTTCGGTCGCGATGCGGATCAACTCTCCCACCCCATCGAAATCCAGCGAGATGAAGGGATCATGCTCGATGATGCCCTTGCGCTGGTAGGTCGGGATGAAAGCGGCGGCATCGTCGCGCGACATGCCGAAGGTCGTCTGCGTCAAATCGTTGGTGCCGAAGGAGAAGAATTCGGCCGCCTCGGCGATAATATGGGCGCGAAGTGCTGCGCGCGGCAGCTCGATCATGGTGCCGACGAGATAGTCGATCTTCATGCCGGCTTCGGTCATGACGGCACCGGCGACCTCGTCGATCCGCGCCTTGACGTAATCGAGCTCGGAACGCAGACCGACCAGCGGCACCATGATTTCCGGAACCACCGCCGCACCCGTCTCCTTCGCGGCGGCAACCGCCGCCTCGAAGATGGCACGGGCCTGCATCTCGACGATTTCGGGATAGGAAATCGCCAGCCGGCAGCCGCGATGGCCGAGCATGGGGTTGAACTCATGCAGTGCGTCGACCCGCTGGCGAAGGATGGCAGGCTCCATGCCCATGATGCCGGCGACCTCGGCGATCTCCTCGTCCGTCTTCGGCAGGAATTCGTGCAAGGGCGGGTCGAGCAGGCGGATGGTCACCGGCAGGCCGTGCATGATGGTGAACAGGCCGGTGAAATCGAGCCGCTGCATCGGCAGGAGCTTGTCGAGGGCTGCGCGGCGCCCCTCCTCGCCTTCCGCAAGGATCATCTCGCGCATCACATGGATACGATCGCCTTCGAAGAACATATGCTCCGTGCGGCAAAGGCCGATGCCCTCGGCGCCGAAGGCGCGGGCGGCGCGAGCGTCCGCCGGCGTATCGGCATTGGTCCGCACCGTCATGCGGCGCGAGCGGTCGGCCCACTCCATAATGCGGCCGAAATCGCCGGAGAGCTCCGGCTGGATCATCTGCACCTCGCCCTTCAGCACCTGGCCGGCGGAACCGTCGATGGTGATGATGTCGCCCTTCTTCAGGGTAATGCCGATGCCGATCAGCTTTTCGTTGCGCATGTCGAGGCGCATGGTGCCGGCGCCGACGACGCAGGGCAGGCCCATGCCGCGGGCGACGACCGCCGCATGGCTGGTCATGCCGCCGCGCGTGGTGAGGATCCCCTCGGCGGCATGCATGCCGTGAATATCCTCGGGGCTGGTCTCGATACGCACGAGGATGACCTTGCGGCCCTCCTCCTCGGCAGCGATCGCCTCCTCGGCAGTAAAGACGATTTCGCCCGTGGCCGCCCCCGGCGATGCTGGAAGGCCGGAGCCGATGACTTCGCGATGGACGCGCGGGTCGATGGTTGGATGCAGGAGCTGGTCAAGCGTCGAGGGCTCGATGCGCGAGACGGCCTCATCTTCGGTGATCACGCCCTCGTCGACCATGTCGACCGCCACCTTCATCGCCGCCTTGGTGGTGCGTTTGCCGGCGCGGGTCTGCAGCATCCAGAGCTTGCCGCGCTCGATGGTGAACTCCAGATCCTGCATGTCACGGTAATGCGTTTCAAGCTGGGTACAGATGCGGCGGAATTCGGCAAAGGCCTCCGGCATCAGCTTTTCCATCGACGGCCGATCATAGCCGGAAGCGATGCGGGCAGCCTCGGTGATGCTCTGCGGCGTGCGAATGCCGGCGACGACATCTTCGCCTTGTGCATTGACGAGGAATTCGCCGTAAAGCTCCTTCTCGCCGGTCGATGGATTGCGGGTGAAGGCGACGCCGGTCGCCGACGAATTGCCGAGATTTCCGAAGACCATGGCCTGGATATTGACCGCCGTGCCCCAAGCCTCCGGAATATTATGCAGATGGCGATAGGTGACCGCGCGCGGGTTCATCCAGCTGGAAAAGACGGCGCTGACCGCCCCCCAAAGCTGCACTTCCGGTTCCTGCGGAAAGGCCTCGCCGAGTTCCTCTTCGATGACGGTCTTGTAGAGCGAGACCACATGCTGCCATTCGACGGCGGACAGATCGGTATCGAACTCATGGCCGAGACGGGCCTTCTCGTCCTCGAGGATCTCCTCGAAAACCTCGTTGTCGAGACCCATGACGACATCGGCATACATCTGGATGAAGCGGCGGTAGCTGTCCCAGGCAAAGCGGGCATCGCCGGCATCGTGGCCGAGCGCCTGCACCGTGGCATCGTTGAGGCCAAGATTGAGGACGGTATCCATCATGCCGGGCATAGAGGCGCGCCCGCCGGAGCGCACGGAGACGAGCAGCGGCTGCGCGGTATCGCCGAACTTGCGCCCGGTGATCGCTTCCATCTGCTTCAGCCCCTGCATGACCTGCGGTTTCAGCTCATCCGAAACGTTGCGGCCGTTCTTGTAATAGAAAGCGCAGGCATCGCTCACGATCGTCAGGCCGGGCGGAACCGGCAGGCCAAGGCTGCACATCTCGGCAAGATTGGCGCCCTTCCCCCCGAGCCGCTCATAATCCTTAGCGCGACCCTCGGCCTTGCCATCGCCGAATGTATAAACCCACTTGGTCATTTTCCCCCGTCCAACTCCTTAAGCTGAACTTAATTCATTGAGACGGAAAAGAAAATCGACAAATGCGGCAAATTGTTGCGCTGCACAATAAATATGGGATCATGGCCCTTAAAACCATGCCTGCCGCAGCAAATTCGTAAAGCGTAACTTGACGCACTACGGCATATTTACTATTTAAAGCCATGAAGATCAGAAACGTGATCCATAAAGGGCTACGCCGCTTCATCGAGGAAGATGATGCCTCTGGCCTGCAATCTGCCTTCGTGCCGAAGCTACGGCGAATTATCTCTTTCCTTCAGGATATGGAGCAGGAAGAGGAATTGCGGACGGTTCCGAGTTGGAAAGCCCATCAACTGACGGGCGACCGCAAGGGCACCTGGAGCCTGTTTGTTACGAAAAACTGGCGATTGACGTTTCGAATAGACCGGACGGAAATTGAGATCATCGACCTCGATTATGAAGACTATCACTAGGAGGTGGTCATGAACGCTATACAGGGCATCCGCATGAAAAACCCCGCCCATCCGGGCGGTTTTGTCAAAAGCGAGATCGTTGAGGCTCTTGAGCTTTCCGTCACCGATGCCGCCAAGGCCCTCGGCGTCACGCGCCCGACCCTTTCCGCTCTTCTCAACGAACGAGCGCATCTTTCGCCGGAGATGGCTCTCAGGATCGAAAAAGCATTCGGCGTGTCCATGGATACGCTGATGCGAATGCAGAATAGCTACGACATTGCTCAAACTCGCAAGCGAGAGGGAGAAATCGAGGTCACGCCATTCCAACCGAAGCTCAACGGTCTGCCGTCAACGCAACCTAAATGATCCTAAACAAATAACTAAGCCCCCGGCTCCCGCCGCGCCAATATCTTGTCGATCCGCATGCCGTCGAGATCGATGATCTCGAAATGCCAGCCGTCGAATGTGAAGCTTTCGCCGACGTCCGGCAGATGGCCCAGATGATAGAGCGCAAAGCCCGCGAGCGTGTGGAAGTTGCTGTCTTCTGAGCGATCGCGCAGGCCGAGCCGCTCGAAAGCGTCGTAGGCCGGCATCATGCCTTCCATCAGCAGCGAACCATCAGCGCGCTCGACGACATCCGGGCTCTCGTTTTCCATGTCAGGCAGATCGCCGGCGATGGCCTCCAAGAGGTCCGTCTGCGTGACGATCCCCTCCAGGCTACCATATTCATCGATGACCATGGCAAGGCGGACAGGCGCGCGCTTGAAGCTTTCCAGCACCTTGAAGACGGCGGTTGCTTCGTGGACGATCAGCGGCTGGCGAATGACCGCCATCGGATCGAGCGGCTTGCCGTTCAGAAGCTGATCGAGGAGATCCTTCTTCAAGACCATGCCGATCGGCTCGTCTATCGATCCGCGGCTGACGAGAAGCTGTTCGAAACGGCTCTCCCGAATGGTTTTTTGTATCTCCTCGGGCGTGTCGTCGGCATCGATCCAATCGATTTCCAGCCGGGGCGTCATGATGTCGGAGACGTCCCGGTCGCCGATGTTGAAAACGCGTTCGACCAGTTCCTGCTGCGCCTGCTCCAAAAGACCGGCTTCCTGGCTTTGGGCGACCAGAAGCTTGATTTCCGCCGGCGAATGCAGCGAGCCTTCGCCGGTGCCCGGCCGCAGACCGAAAAGCCGAAGAACCAGATTGCCGAGGCCATTCAGCACCGTGATCGCCGGGCGAAGCAGGAAGAGGAAGAGGCCGAGCGGCCGCACGACACTCAGCGCCGTACCTTCGCTGCGCTGCAATGCCAGGCTCTTCGGCGCGAGTTCGCCAAGCACGATATGCAAGGCGGTGATGATGATGAAGGAAATCGCAACCGCGACAGCATGCGATCCGGCAGCGGCCCAGGAGCCGGGCAGAAAAGCGAGAAGCGGCTCAAGGAGATGGGCGAGTGCGGGTTCACCGACCCAGCCAAGCGCAAGCGAGGAGATGGTGATGCCAAGCTGCGTGGCCGCAAGATTGGCGTCGAGATTGTCGACCGCCTTTTGCAGCGCCTTGGAGTTCATCCGCCCTTCGGCGACCAGCTCTGTCACGCGGCTGCGTCGCACGGACACGAGAGAAAACTCGGCGGCGACGAAAAATCCATTGGCTGCCACAAGAAACAATACGGCGAGTATTCCGAGGATATCGAAAATACTGCCATCAGACCCAGACATGCTTCCCTTCCGGGCGGTTCAGCGCCACGTATTATTGATCGAAAACAAAACTATCACGCTTTGTAGCTGTACGGCAGCCGAAGCGGCAATTTCTTGTCGATATGGAAACAGTTTTCTCTCTTTCCAGTCGGGAGAATGCGCTTAGGCTATTTCTCGCAGCCGCTCGGCGGTCTGCAGGTCGACGGAGACGAGCTGGGAAACGCCCTGCTCGGCCATGGTGACGCCGAAAAGGCGATCCATGCGCGCCATGGTGATGGGATTGTGGGTGATGACCACGAAACGTGTCTCGGTCGAGGCGGACATCTCATCCATCAGATTGCAATAGCGCTCGACATTGTGGTCGTCGAGCGGCGCGTCCACCTCGTCCAGCACGCAGATCGGCGCGGGATTGGTGAGGAACACGGCGAAGATCAGTGCCATGGCCGTCAACGCCTGCTCACCGCCGGAAAGCAGCGTCATGGTCTGCGGCTTCTTGCCCGGCGGGCGGGCTAAGATTTCGAGGCCCGCTTCCAGCGGATCGTCGGATTCGATCAGTTGCAGTTCGGCCGTGCCGCCGCCGAAGAGATGAGTGAACAGCCGCTGGAATTGCGCGTTGACGACATCGAAAGCGGCAATCAGCCGTTCACGGCCTTCGCGGTTGAGGCTCTGGATCGCGCCGCGCAGTTTACGGATGGCGTCGATAACGTCATCGCGCTCCTTGATCAAGGCCTGTAGCCGTTCGGTCAACTCCTTGCTTTCCTCCTCGGCCCGTAAGTTGACAGCGCCCAGGCGCTCGCGCTCGATCCTTAGCCGCTCCAGCTCACGCTCGATCTCGCGAGGATCGGGAATATCCTGCATCACCGCCAGCCCGGCGAGCCGCAGCGCCTCGTGCGGTTCGACATTGAGCGCCTGGCGGATACGCAGCTCGCTCTCCTGCCGGCGCTCGCGAGCCGACACCAGCCGCTCCTCGACACGACCGCGCTTTTCACGGCTTTCCGCCAGTTCGGACAGGGCCGTCGTCGCTTGCCGGTCGGCGTCGCGCTGCACGATTTCCGCTTCGGCCAGGCGGTCGGCCGCGGCGCGACGGGCCTCCTCGGCCTTTTGCAACTCATTCATCAGCGCGCGGCGCTTGTCGTCGAATTCGTCCGGGGCGAGGTCAAGCTCGGCGGCTTCATCGCGCGCCTCTTCCTCGCGGTCGCGCAGGGTCTGGATATGCTCCTCGGCGCTGGCGGCACGTTGGTGCCAGCCGTCGCGCTCCTGCTGGATCGCCAGGATACGGCGCTGCCGGGCCTCATTTTCCCGGTTCAATCCCTCATGTCGGGCGCGGGCCTCGGCCAGCACGCCGCGATCGGTCGCAACTTCCGCCTGCTGGTCGCGCAGCTTGATATCGATAGCCGTCAGATCGGGCGCGTCTTCCAGTTCAATGCGGGTATTTTCATCCTGCACCGTCACTTCTTCCATCTGCGCCTGCAGCTGGCTGACAGCCTCGGTGATGATATCCCGGCGGCGGATCAGATCGCCGGAGGCGCGTTCGGCCGCAACCAGGGCTTCACGGGCTTCAGCGAGATGTCGAGCCGCAAGGCGGCTGGCATCACGGGCAACAGCCAGGCGGCCTTCCTCTGCCCGGATTGCCTCACCGGCTGCAGCCAGACGCTCTTCAGCCTCATGCAACACATCGCGCGCAAGTTCGGCCTCGGCCTCAAGCTCGGCAAGGCGATTTTTCTGCGCCAGCCGCAGGGCCGCGGCACTGGGCGCATCCGCCCCGGTCACATGCCCGTCCCAACGATAGACGGCGCCTTCCTTGGTCACGAGCCGCTGTCCCGGCTTCAACGCCGGCATGAGACGCAGGGCATCCCCGGCCGCGACAAGGCCGATCTGGCGCAAGCGACGCGTCAGGGCAGCCGGTGCGCCGACATGGGAAATCAGCGGCTTTACGCCTTCCGGCAAGACGGGATCGGCGGTGCCGCTGCCATTGTCCGACCAGTACGCGGGTGCCTGCGGATCCAGCGGCGATTCCAGATCATCACCGAGCGCCGCGCCAATCGCGGTCTCGAAGCCGCGATCGACACGCAGCTCTTCGGCAACCGGCGCGAAGGTGCCGGAGGCGGCGCCCGCTGCCAGCATCTTCGAGATCGTGCGCGCTTCCGTTTCCAGGGCATTCAGCCGCGAGCGGGCCTGATCGGCCGGGGCGCGCGATAGAGCTTCGGTTTCGCGAGCCTTGGCAAGAGCCGTCTCGACGCGCTGGATTGCCGCATCGGCATCGGCAACGACGCCCTCAGCGGTTTCGACCATATCGCGCTTTTCGCCGGGATCCGGCAGCACGGCCATCTTCTCGTCGATGGCGGACAGCTCACGGTTCGCCTCGTCCATCTGGCGTTCCAGCCGCATCTTGCGATCGGCGAGATCGCGAATGGCGCGTTCGAGCTGGTTGCGCGCGGCGGCGGCCTCGGCGCGTTCGGCCGTCAGCGCGGTGAAGATGCCTTCGCTATCTGCAAGCTTGGACGCGGCCTCCTCGAAAGCCTCGCGCGTCTCCTCGGCAAGCCGGCCGGAATCCGCAAGGATATCGGCAATATCCGCCTCTTCAGCATCGAGCTTGGCCAAGATCGCGGCGTTGTCGGCGACAAGACGCTCCTCACGACGGATATCCTCGCCCAGTTGCGCCAGCCGGCGGGTCAGCTCGTCGCGACGGCGCAGGATGCGATTGGCATCTTCTTCCAATTGATTGCGGGCAAACTGCAGCCGTTGCAGCGCGGCTGCAGCCTTTGCCTCGTCGTCACGCAGCTCCGGCAGCTTGAAGCTGGCAATACCTTGCGCCTTCGCCGCCTCCATCTGCAGCTGCGCCTTTTCGGCGACCAGGACGGTTGCCTGGTTGAGGCCGCTGTCGGCCTCCGCTTCCGCCTCCTTGGCCTGCACCCAATGGATATGCAGCAGCATGGCCTCGCGAGCGCGGATATCGGCGGACAGTGTCTTGAAACGGTTGGCCTGACGGGCCTGACGTTTCAGGCTCTCGATCTGGCTTTCGAGCTGCGAGGTCACGTCGTCGAGACGCTCGAGATTGCCTTCGGCGGCGCGCAGGCGCAGCTCCGCTTCATGCCGGCGCGAATGCAGGCCGGAAATGCCGGCCGCCTCTTCGAGAAGCTGGCGGCGGGCCTGGGGCTTCGCCTGGATCAGCTCGCCGATACGCCCCTGGCCGACCATGGACGGCGAGCGCGCGCCGGTCGACGCATCGGCAAACAGCAGCTGCACATCCTTGGCGCGGGCCTCCTTGCCGTTGATGCGATAGAGCGAACCCTGCTCGCGCTCGATACGGCGCGTGACCTGGATTTCATCGCTGTCGTTGAAGGCGGCGGGCGCGGTGCGATCGCTATTGTCGAGATAGAGGCCGACTTCCGCGGTGTTGCGCGCCGGCCGGTTGCCGGAGCCGGAGAAGATCACGTCGTCCATGCCGGAGGCGCGCATGTTCTTGTAGGAATTCTCGCCCATCACCCAGCGCAGCGCCTCGACAAGATTCGACTTGCCGCAGCCGTTCGGGCCGACAACGCCGGTCAAACCGCGCTCGATGACGAATTCCGCTGGTTCCACGAAGGATTTGAAGCCGACGAGACGAAGCCTGTTGAACTTCATGGGCCGATCTCCACCCTCCCCTTGAGGGGGAGGGTCGGACCAAAGGTCCGGGGTGGGGTGATCATCTGTTCACCCCAGAGATCACCCCCCTCAAGAGGGAGGCAGCGAAAAGCGGGCGCGCAGGTTTCCCCGCCGCCCGCCATTTGCAAAATGCGCGGGTCAGAGAAGGCTGTCGATAAGCTTCGACATGGCACCAACCGACATGTCTCCTGCGTAACGCTTGCCGTTGATCAGGAAGGTCGGTGTCGCATTGACGCCGAAATCCTTGGCTGCACGTTCCCTAACTGAGTTGACATCATCCAGAAGCTTCTGGTTCGTCAAGCACTTCGTAAAGCTATCCTCAGTAAAACCTGCAAGTTTCGACATTTGCAGCAGTGCGGCACGGCCATCGACGTCAGGCGAAGCCCAGGCGATCTGCTGTTTGAACAGCATTTCGACCATCGGCATGTACTGTTCCTGCGGCGCGCAACGGGCCAGCATGAAGGCGGCGGCAGCGCGCGGATCGAACGGGAATTCGCGGATGATGAAGCGAACCTTGCCGGTATCGATGTACTTCTGCTTGATGGCGTCGAAGGTGGTGACGGCGAAATGCGCGCAGTGCGGGCAGGTCAGCGACATGTATTCGACGATCTTGACTGGAGCATCTTCCTTGCCGAGCGCGATTTCCGGCAGGGAGCCGGGCTTCAGCACTTCGTTCATGTCGACGCTGCCATCGGCCGTGGGAATTTCATCCTCTGGCGTGGAGGCCGTGCTGGTCGTCTCCTGCGCGCCACCAGCCGTCGTGGCGTTGGCGGCGGATGCGGTGTCGGCAAAGGCAGCGAACGCTACCGAGAGGGCCGCAACGGCACTGCCGCCCAGCAGGTGGCGTTTGGTCAAGAGCATGTCGGACATCGGCATAGAGTCACCCGTCGTTTAGGAGGTCTGTGAATGGTCCATTGCGATATAACGGCTGGTTGCCGCTAACAAGGCACGGTTGACCAACTTTCTTCAAAGAATTGTGACCTGGAGAAGACGGAGAGATTAAATTATCGTCAGAATTGCATGGGGATGGCGATTGAAGCGGTTTATCTTCCTCGCTTCCAGACCATCGCCGTCCCCAGTCTCTGGATTGCAGCCCGCAGCTTGTCGTCCTCGATACCATCCATCATCCCCTCCAGCTTGCGGGCCGCCTCGCCCTTCAGCGGCGGCGGAGTGCGGGAGCGTCTTGAGGCAACCGAGACAGGCTTCTGGACGATACGGATCTGGCTGACGGCGTGGAAGCCAAAGAAGCCGTTGATGCGCTGGATGAGTTCACCCTGGGCATGGGTCAGGAACAGGGCGCGGGCACCTTCGCAGGCGATGGTCAGCACGCCGGGCTGATAGCGGCCCTCCTCGCCCGAGCCTACACGCTTGGCCCAGGCAATCTTTTCAGGCCGCGTGCATTCGGCGAAATCCTCGCCGGCGATTTCGTCCCAGGATCCGAGCAGTGCCGTATTGATGCCAGCACGCTTTGCCAGCACCGGATCGACGATGCCGTTGGTCAGCTCGGAAATCTGCTTTTCGCCTTTTCGGGGATAACTCATATGATTAGCGGTCCGGAACCTCGTTTGCGCGATCGGGACCTTGATCGTCCGACGCAGCTTGGCCAAGTATAGAGCACTTCCCCTCGATGCGGCAAATCATGACGATGACATCTCAATTCCCGACGGCCGCATCCCTGCTTGCCTGGTACGACCGCCATCACCGCGACCTGCCCTGGCGGATCTCGCCGCCGATGGCGGCGCGGGGCATCCGACCCGATCCCTATCATATCTGGCTGTCGGAGGTGATGCTGCAGCAGACCACTGTGCCGGCGGTCAAAGCCTATTTCGCCAAATTCCTCGCGCGCTGGCCGACGGTCGGCGATCTCGCGGCGGCGCCCACCGATGACGTCATGGCCGCCTGGGCCGGCCTTGGCTATTACGCCCGCGCTCGCAATCTGAAGAAATGCGCGGAAGCCGTGGCGGCGGAGCATGGCGGGCGCTTTCCCGATACCGAGGATGGGCTGCGAGCCTTGCCGGGGATCGGCGATTACACAGCCGCAGCAGTCGCGGCCATCGCTTTTAACCGGCAGGCGGCGGTCATGGACGGCAATGTCGAGCGCGTCATCTCCAGGCTCTATGCCATCTCGACACCCCTACCCGCCGGCAAGCCCCTGATGAAGCAGAAGGTGGCGTTGCTGACTCCCGCCGACCGCCCAGGCGACTTCGCGCAGGCGATGATGGATCTGGGTGCGACGATCTGTACGCCGAAGCGGCCGGCCTGTGCGCTCTGTCCTTTCAACAACGCCTGCGAGGCGCTGGCCTCGCATGATCCGGAACATTTTCCGGTGAAGGCGGCGAAGAAGGAAAAACCTGTGCGGCAGGGAGCCGCTTTCGTGGCGGTCAATGGCGACGGTGAGATCTATCTGCGCCGGCGCATTGCCAGCGGCCTGCTCGGCGGCATGACCGAAGTGCCGACCACCGGCTGGACGGCGCGGATCGACGGCGAAACCAGTACCGATGCTGCCCCCTTCCCGGCCGATTGGCAGGCAGCGGGGACCGTGACGCATGTCTTCACCCACTTCGAACTGCGGCTGTCGATCTATCGCGCTCAAGTGGCGGCGGGCGCCAACCGCAATGACGGATGGTGGGAACCGGTTACAAATCTTGAAGCGCAGGCCCTGCCGACCGTCATGAAAAAAGCGATCACCCAGGCTATTCCTCTCGCGTTTAGCAAAGCCAGCGCCTAACCATCAGGAAATCATTCATGACGACCGAAATCCGGCACATTGTCTTCGATATCGGCAAGGTTCTCATTCACTACGATCCGAATATTCCCTACAGCCGTATCATTCCCGACAAGACGGAGCGTGACTGGTTCCTCACCAATGTCTGCACCCACGAATGGAACATCGAGCAGGATCGCGGCCGCACCTGGGAAGACGCCGAGGCGCTGCTGATTGCCGAACATCCGGAGCGCGAAGAGCAGATCCGCGCCTTCCGCAAGCATTGGCACGAGATGGTGCCGCATGCCTATGATGACAGCATTGCGATCTTCGAAGGATTGATCGCGGAAGGCCGCGATGTCACCATGCTGACCAATTTCGCATCCGACACGTTTCGGGAGGCGCAGGCGCGCTTCGATTTCCTCAACAAGCCGCGCGGCGTTACCGTGTCCGGCGATATCGGTCTGATCAAGCCGGATGTCGCGATCTATGAGAGGCATGTGAAGAGTTTCGGCCTCGATCCCGCGTCGACGATCTTCATTGACGATTCGCTCGCCAACGTCGAAGGCGCCAAGGCGGCCGGCTGGCATGCAGTTCATTTCACCGGCGCTGCGAAGCTGCGCAGCGATCTCGCCGCCTACGGCATTAAGGTTTGAGCCCATGATTTTCGACCCGGCAGAACGCATCACCCTGTTTCACGACGCCATCAACAGGCTCGACTACGCGACGATCGAGAATTTCTTCGCGGAAAACGCCACCTACGTCTCGAACGGCGTCGGCAGCCTTGCCGGCCGCGAGGCGATCATGGAGGCCTTCCGCGGCTATTTCGACACCTATCCCGATCAGACAGCCTCCAATTCATTGGTGGAAACGCTGACGCCGCTGTCCGGTCGCTCCGTCTGGTCCGTGCGAGCGACAAACAGCAAGACCGGCAAGCCGCTTATTCGCGAGGGCGAAGAGACGATCACCTTCGACGAGGATGGCCGTGTCGTCCGGGTCGATGTGACGGATTATCAGGAATTCTGAGCCGCCAACCTCAAAAAATAACGCCCAGGGTTTTGGCCCTGGGCGTTTCGCCTTCCTCCCTAACTGGAGGTACAAGACAGAGAAAGGCGAGTGTGCGGAATGGGCAGCAGTGCGATCCCGAAAACCGTGGGGCGGTTTTGGAACGGGATCGTGCCTGTCAGATGAGTGGGACTACCCCACCTTCCCCATATCATTGCGGATGATCGCCCGGAGTTCGTCGATCGGGCGCAGGGACTGCCCGTCGTCGAAGTGCCAGAATGTCCATCCGTTGCATGCATCAAGGCCCTGGACTTTCGCGCCGAGGCGATGAATGGAGCCGGCCTCACCACCGGCAGCAACCGTGCCGTCGGCGCGAACGATGGCGCTATGGCGCCGCCGTGCATCCGTCAGCACCTGGCCGGGCTTGATCAGACCGCTTTCAACGAGCACGTTGAAGGCAACGCGGGCTTCAGCCTTCTTGCCGGTCATCACCGTCAACTCCGCCTTGCCGAGCGGTTCGACGGAGGCAATGCGGGCGCTGGCCGCATCGATATAATCCTGCTCGCGCTCGATACCGACGAAGTGGCGGCCGAGACGCTTGGCGACGGCGCCGGTGGTGCCGGAGCCGAAGAACGGATCGAGAATGATGTCGCCGGGCTTGGACGAAGCCATGATGACACGCGCCAGCAGGGCTTCCGGCTTCTGCGTCGGATGTACTTTCTTGCCGTCGTCACCCTTCAGGCGCTCGCCGCCGTTGCAGATCGGGAACAGCCAATCCGAGCGCATCTGCACATCGTCATTGGCGGCCTTCATGGCGTCGTAGTTGAAGGTGTAGCCCTTGGTCTTGGCGTTCGGGCTCGCCCAGATCATCGTCTCATGGGCGTTCTGGAAACGACGGCCCTTGAAATTCGGCATCGGGTTGGTCTTGCGCCAGACGATGTCGTTCAGGATCCAGAAGTTCAGATCCTGCATCGTCGCGCCGACGCGGAAAATGTTGTGATAGGAGCCGATGACCCAGATGGTGCCGGTCGGCTTCAGGACACGGCGGCAGGCCAGCAACCAGGCGCGGGTGAAGGCATCATAGGCTTCGAAGGAAGCGAACTGATCCCACTCGTCATCGACGGCGTCGACCAGCGACTGGTCGGGGCGGTGCAATGTGCCGCCAAGCTGGAGATTGTAGGGTGGGTCGGCGAAGATAACATCGACGGAATGCGTGGGCAGTGCTTCAAGAGCCGCCACGCAATCGCCCTTGATGATCGTGTCGACCCAAGAGCCCGGCGTTGCGGAAGTTCTAAGGTCGGCAAGCGGGAAAACTGACGCCATGTGATACTCGCTGTTACACTGAATCGTTACGCTTAACTGAGTGTTATGGTTACCTAACTTGGTTACCAAAGGCTAAAGCGGGTCTCACATTTCACGATTTCCCGGAAATAAGTCTGTCTTCAGTCGTCGCTAGGCTTCACTGTCCTCGGTCCATCATGCACCATCAGGCTATCGGCCGGCGCCTCGTCCCGTTCGTTCATCCCGTAATCGCGCACCACATGCGCGATGCGCAGGCGGTAATCGGCGAAGACCGTCCCTCGCCCGGCCTTTTGCGCGGCGCGATGGGCTTCACGATTGCGCCATTCCTTCACCGCCGCCTCGTCGCGCCAGAAGGACAGCGACAGGATCTTGCCGCGCGAACTAAGGCTCTCGAAGCGTTCGATGGAGATGAAACCGTCGATCGTCTCGAGTTCGGCGCGTAGCTTGCCGGCAAGATCGAGATAGTGATGACGTTCGCCGAGATAAGGAACGACCTCGAAGATGACGGCGATCACGGCGCCACCTTCGGACCATGCGGCAACGATACGTTTTTCAGGAAGACACGGTCTTCCTTGACGAAGAGACGTTCACGGCGCGCAAAATCGAAGTTCGCCTGACCGAGCGGGTCGGCAGCGAGACGGGTGCGATAGGCCTCATAGGCGGCCAGGCTCTCGATATTGTAGACGCCGTAAGCCGTCGTCGCAGACCCCTCGTGCGGAGCGAAATAGCCGATGAGATCGACACCGTTGCGCGGTATAACCTGGCCCCAGGCCCGGGCATATTCGGCGAAGGCATCTTTTTTGAACGGGTCGATTTCGTAGCGGATGAAACAGGTGATCATGGTTTTCTCCTTCGTTAACGGAGATGTTTTCGCACATTGCCTGACGTCGATGCTTCGGTTACGATCGAAGTATGAAGGAAGGTCCTGACATAGCGCAGATTGGCGCACTCATCGGCGACCCGGCGCGGGCGAACATGCTCACCGCGCTGATGGATGGCCGCGCGCTGACGGCAACGGAGTTGGCGGCGGCCGGCGGTATTACGGTGCAGACAGCGAGCACGCATCTGTCGAAGCTCGAAGCCGGCGGGCTGCTGGCGCAGCGCAAGCAGGGCCGGCACCGCTATTTCGCACTGGCCGACGACAGCGTCGGCAAGCTTCTCGAGAGTATCATGGGCTTTGCCGCCACGCGAGGGCACCTGCGCCATCGCCCCGGCCCGAAGGAACCGGCACTGCGCAAGGCGCGCATCTGCTACGATCATCTGGCCGGCGATTACGGCGTACGCATGCTCGACAGCCTGATTGCGGCCGGCGCGATCTCGGCGGTCGATGAGAGCTTGAGGCTGACGGAACGCGGCGAAACGCATCTCACCTCGATCGGCATAGATGTGACGGGATTGCGTTCGACACGCCGCCCGCTCTGCCGCTTCTGTCTCGACTGGAGCGAGCGCCGCGCCCATCTTGCCGGCAGCCTCGGCAAGGCGCTGCTATCCAGCTTCTTCGACAAGGGTTGGGCGCACCGAATGGAAGACAGCCGCTCAATCCTGTTCACCTCGGAAGGCGAGCGGCGCTTCCTGGCGCTGTTTCCCCTTGAAACCGAGCGCAACGCCAGGGAACTGGAAAGCGCGGATTAAAACTATCGGCAAACCGTCCGGCGCTAGGGCGTGAACATACCAAAATCGTGAATGACTGAGAGCCGACATTGGCCAGCTTCGGGTTCCACGGTGCAAAGCAGCGGTGTATCATCCCCTCGCTCGAAGGGAGAGATCGATGGACAGGCTCGCCGGCAAGATTGATGCGGTCTTTGCCGATATGGACGTGCCGCAGCATCCGGGCGCAGCACTCCTCGTTATCGATCATGACGAGATCACCTACCGCAAGTGTTATGGCCTTGCCGATCTGGAAACCCAGCGGCCGATTACAACGGACACGTCGTTTTATCTGGGCTCGATCTCCAAACAGTTCACCGCCATGGCGATCATGCTGCTGGCTGAGGACGGGAGACTAAACTACGAAGATTGCCTGCCAGCCTATTTCCCGCAGCTTCCATTATGGAGCGCGGAAATTTCCATTCGCCATTTGCTGAATCACACGGCGGGGCTGCCGGGATATATGGAGTTCTTCAGCTCCAACGCAGGGATCCCCGAATGGACCCGCGATGTCACCGGCGTCACCAATGAGGCCGTACTCGAACGAACCATCGGCCTAGCAGGACTGGAGTTCCCCGTCGGCACGCAGTACGCCTATAGCGGCGTGGGCTATACGCTGCTGGCGATGATCGTGGCGATTGTCTCCGGTCAATCCTTTGCCGAATTCCTGCAAGCCAAGGTTTTCGATCCGCTCGGCATGAAGCATACCGTCGTCTACGATGCGTCCCGTCCCACGCGTCACAAGCTGGCGCATGGCTATTGGAAAGACGAGGGTCAATTCCAGCGGTGGGACTACCCCCTGCTGACAGCGGGCGACGGCGGTCTCTTCTCCACGCTCGGTGATCTGTTTCTCTGGGATCAGGCCTTGAATACCGAATGTCTCGTCCCGAAAGCGGTACTGGAGCAAGCCTTTACCTCCGGCGCAACCAATGACGGCGCACCGGTTGGCTACGGCTTCGGCTGGATCACGAATGTCCTTCCTTACTGTAACGCCTCCGAGCGCGAACAACTGCTGGCACTTGGCGGAACTGATCTTCGCCACGTCGCGCACGGAGGCAGTTGCGTCGCCTACAACAACTACATAATCCGCCTTCTTAATACCCAGCGCACGATCATCGTCCTAACCAACCACATGGGCGTTCCAGGCCCCCGGATACGGGCGCACAAGGTCGCGGAAATCCTCTTCGGCTATTGAGAAGGAAACGCCCGTTGGGCTTATGGCTTCACGTAGTTTGACCCACCAGCACGCCTTTGAAACTGTCCGTGGCGATACGGCTGCAAAGCCCCGTCCATTCGCAGCCGAGACAGGCATGGCGAATGTCTCCGCTGGCAAAATGCCGGCGCAGTTTGGCGAGAAGGCTGGCATCGGGAACGACCACCGAGCCGGGCGCGAGTTCTTCGCCCAGCAGCGCGACCACATCCGCCAGGGCGGCGGCGTCGCGCTCGATCACGGAATCCTTGAAACAATGCGGCTCCTTCTCGTCGAAAAGCGGCGCGCAGATGTCGTCTGGGCCGGAGACGAGTTTGATCTCCTCTCCCGCTGTCAGACGCTCGGCTATGCGGCGATAATTGGCGGTGAAGGCCGGCGTATAGCCTTCACCGACGAAGGTCAGCATGCAGAGCAGATGATGGGCACGAAGCCGGATGGTCAATTCAGGCGCGCCTTGCCGCCATAGAGCCTCACACCCTTGAGCACGGCGGCAGCCAGCGCCGACTTCAGGACGGCACCGAGAATGAAGGGGGCAATACCGAGGAGCCAGCCCTTTTCCGCACCGATCAGCATGGCGAGCCAGGCGCCACCGATCGCCAGGCCAAGGGCGTTGCCGGCAAGATGCGCCGTAAAGCTGCGCACGACGCGATCACCGCTCCAGCCACGCTCGGCAAGCCAGCCAACCAGCGCGCCCATGATCGGAAAGGAGACGAGATAGCCGGCCGTCGGCCCCATGAAGGGGGCAATGCCGCCGGCGCCGCCGGCGAGAACTGGGAAACCGATGATCGCCTCGCCCAGCCAGGCAAGAATGGTGAGCGCACCAAGACGCCAGCCATAGAGTGCGCCGATCATGGTGACCGCAAAGGTCTGCATGGTGATCGGCACCGGCACCATCGGCACCGAGATCCACGAAGCAAGCGTCAGCATCAGCGTGCCCGCAAGAACGAAAATTGCCTTGACGATCAGCGACCGACCGCCGAGGCGCAGCGGATCGAAGGTGGTCTCTTCATGATGATGCAACAGGGACATATGGCTCTCCTTTTAAAACTATAGATAATTTTTGAGTCTCATCTATTTTTATGAAGAAAATTGGAGCGCGATGCAAGAGGCAGCCGGGTGCAATCCTCCTTTCCACCGCAAAGGTAGGCGAAAGGCCACTGCTGAATTATCTATAATTTGCGCGGAGAGCTATCCGACAATCGCAAATGCTTCGCGCGTCACCCCGGAAGGTGTCCGAACCGGTGCCCGGCCGATCCACTGCACATGTTTCTGCAGGATAGACGCAGCCTCCTCCGTCCGCCCCTGGCGCAGGGCAAAAAGGATAGCGCGATGGTCATGGTCGGTGCGCTTTTCCCAGCCCGATTGCCATGCGGAAAAGAGGAAGCGGGCGCTGGCGGCATGCAGATCATCGATCGAGGCGAGTAGCCGCGCCATATCACAGGGAGCCAGGATCAAACGGTGGAAACGGCGATTCGCTTCTTCCCAGGCGCGAACATCGGCGGCGGCATCCCCTTCCCGCGTCGCCTCCTCGGCGGCATCAAGAATGGCCGGCGTTAGATGCTGCGCCGCGTGCTTGAGCGCCAGGCTTTCGAGCGCCGCCCGCATTTCGGCGACTTCACGGACTTCCTTGAGATCGAAAGAAGCGACGCGAACGCCGCGACGGGGCTCACTGATCGCCAAACCCTGCGCCTCCAGGCGCCGGAACGCCTCACGCACTGGCACATGGCTAGCGCCGAACTCCTCGGCGATATGATCCTGCCGCAGCCGCGCATCGGGCGCGATCTCGCCGCGGATGATGCGGTCGGCAAGCACCCGGCTGATACGGCTGGCAATCGTGTCGTCGCGCTCTTTGGCCATGGCTGATCCTTAAAGGCGGGATTGCCGATTGTCGAGCACTCAAGGACCCTTTCCGCCAGCGCAGTCCAGCCATGCCCGCCGAACGGTTGAGCTTTGCCGGCGCATCGTGTAAAGCCGCACGATCCCATTTCAGAGCATGCCCCGAAGGCCGTGGACGGCTTTCGGACAAGGCGATGCCCGATCCAGCGCCCTCTTCAAAGGCAGAATATCCTCATGAGCAATGGCTTCGACCTCATCATCTTCGACTGCGACGGCGTTCTGGTCGATTCGGAAATCATCGCGGCGGAAGTCGAATCCAAGCTGCTGACGGACGCCGGCTATCCAATCAGCACCGAGGAAATGGGCGAGCGCTTCGCCGGCATGACCTGGCAGAACATCCTGTTCCAGGTTGAGCGCGAGGCGAGCATCCCGCTCTCCGCATCGCTCCTCGATAAGTCCGAGAAGCTGCTCGATCTGAAGCTCGCCAGCGACGTCAAGGCTATCCCCGGCGTACCGCTTGCCCTGTCGCGCCTGCCGATGCCGCGCTGCATCTGCTCGAATTCCAGCTCGGCGCGCCTCAACATGATGCTCACCAAGGTCGGCTACAAGGAGCTGTTCGCGCCGCACATCTATTCCGCCAAGGATCTCGGCGCCGATCGCGTCAAGCCGAAGCCGGATATCTTCCTGCATGGCGCCAAGCAAATGAATGTCTCGCCGGCCAACACAATCGTCGTCGAAGATTCCGTTCACGGCGTCCAGGCGGCGCGGGCCGCCGGCATGCGCGTCATCGGCTTTACCGGGGCATCACACACCTACCCGTCGCACGCCGACAAGCTGACGGATGCGGGCGCTGAAACGGTCATCGCCCGGATGGTTGACCTTCCGGGCGTGGTAATGGCTTTGGCGGAATGGGACGGAGTTCTGTAAGGCAGCAGGCAATAGTTTCAGCCTACTGCCTTGCTGCTTGAACGCTTAGTTTGTCGCTGCGTGCTTCCTGCGAGCCGGCTTCTCGGCCTTTGCTGGCTTCTGCGGACCTTGATCGAAGCTGAGCTGGACAATGGTGAAGCCGCCCGAACCACCGGCGACCTTGATGTCGTTTGCGGTGAACAGGAATTGCGTGGTCGTCTCGCCCGGCGGGATTTCGGCGGTGAAGTTAATGGTCTTGTCGTAGAGCGCCGTGTTGTTGTCCATGACGGCGACATGCACCGGCAGGGTGACCGTGCCGGAACTACCCATCGGGCCGGCGACAAGACGCCCTTGGGCGGCAATGTTGATGCCAAGGCTGGTGCCATCGCTCGTGCACTGGCGCGTCGCCTGGGCGAGCGATGCCTGATAGGTCAACTGGTTCGGATCGTCCTTGGCGCCCTTGGCATAGGTGCGATAGGTGGATGCCTCGTCGCGGATCACCACTTGCGGGCATTTGCCGGCGATATAGGCCTGACCGCCGGTGACCGGCTGGGCAGAGCCAGCAGCTCCCGCCGCAGGCGCCACCGTCACATCCGTCGCGGGCTGCTTGTCGCCGCCACCGCCGAAACCGAGAGAACTGCAACCTGCCAGCAATGCCAGAAGCGAAGCGGAGAAAAGACGACGCGAAACCCTGCCAAACACTATAATTCCACCCTCTGCATATAATTTACATTATCGGCCTGCAGCCTGTTCGACGGGCCTTTTATGACACTTGGCGATGGTCTATACCAGCGACGCAGCGAAAAATCGATTGGGTAGACACCGTTTTGGCTCACTTTTCGACGTCGACAGATTGGCGAAAGCCGCCGCCCTCCGGAAGCCACCGGACGGACATTGCGCAAACGCGAAAACCACGCGGCTGATCCGACGCAAAAAGACGGACGGCCATCGCTTCGTTCTTCTACTCTCTCAACCCATCACTCAGGCAATTTTGCGACCAAAGGAATTCTATACCGTGGACTATATCTCAACGCGGGGAGAAGCCCCTGCCCTTGGCTTCTGCGACGCTCTTCTGGCCGGCCTTGCTCGTGATGGCGGGCTCTATGTTCCCCGGCAATGGCCGAGCCTGACGAAAAAAGAGATTCGCGCCTTCCGCGGCAAGAGCTACCAGGAGGTCGCCTTCGCGGTGCTGTCGCCCTTCACCAATGGCGAAATCCCCGATGACGTCTTCCGCGGCATGATCGATGAGGCCTATGCCACCTTCCGTCACCCGGCCGTCGCCCCGCTGGTGCAGACCGGTCCGAACAGCTTCGTCATGGAGCTGTTCCACGGCACGACGCTCGCCTTCAAGGATGTCGCCATGCAGCTGCTCGCGCGACTGATGGACTATGCGCTGGAAAAGCGCGGGCAACGGGCGACCATCGTCGGTGCGACCTCGGGCGACACGGGCGGCGCTGCGATCGATGCCTTTGCCGGACGCGACCGCACGGACATCTTCATTCTCTTCCCCAACGGCAAGGTCTCGCCGGTGCAGCAGCGGCAGATGACGACCTCGACGGCCGCCAACGTGCATGCGCTGGCGATCAACGGCAATTTCGACGATTGCCAGAACCTTGTCAAAGCGATGTTCAACGACAAGGCTTTCCGCGACGGCGTCAGGCTGTCCGGCGTCAATTCGATCAACTGGGCACGCATCATGGCGCAGGTGGTCTATTACTTCACCACCGCCGTCGCGCTCGGCGGGCCGGACCGGAAGATTTCCTTCACTGTCCCCACAGGTAATTTCGGCGATATCTTCGCCGGCTATGTCGCCAAGCGCATGGGTCTGCCGATCGACCGGCTGGTGATCGCGACCAATGAAAACGATATCCTCGCCCGCACGCTGAAGACCGGGCGCTACGAGATGCGCGCGGTCAAGTCGACCACGGCGCCGTCGATGGACATCCAAATCTCCTCCAATTTCGAACGGCTATTGTTCGAAGCCCATGGCCGCGATGCATCGAAGGTGCGCGCCGCGATGGAAAGCCTGAAACAATCGAACGGTTTCGCGATCGGCGAAGACGCACTGAAGTTCATCAAGAAGGACTTCCGGGCCGGCCGTGCCAGCGAAAAGCAGGTGGCCGCGACAATCCGCAAAACCCTCGACGACACCGGATATCTCATCGACCCGCACACCGCCATTGGCGTCTTCGTGGCGGAAAAGAATGAGAAACCAACGAGTCCCATGGTGACGCTTGCAACCGCGCACCCGGCAAAATTCCCCGCCGCAGTAAAATCGGCATGTGGTATTGACCCGGCGCTTCCGACGTGGCTTGCTGGACTGATGAACAGGGAGGAGCGTTTCGACGTCCTCGATCCGGAGCTTAAAGCCGTTGAAACTTTCATCGGCAACCATACTCGGGCCGGGGAATGATAAACGCAGAAAGACAAGCGATGACAGTGGAGTGCACCCGGCTTGCGTCCGGGTTGACAGTAGCGACCCAAACGATGCCACATCTGGAAAGCGTGGCGCTTGGCGTTTGGATCAAATCGGGTTCGCGTAACGAAACCGAGGCGGAGCACGGCATCGCCCATCTGCTCGAACACATGGCGTTCAAGGGCACTGCCCGCCGCTCCGCGCGGCAGATCGCCGAGGAAATCGAGAATGTCGGCGGCGAAGTCAACGCCGCCACCTCCACCGAGACGACCTCCTATTATGCCCGCGTGTTGCGGGACGATGTGCCGCTCGCCGTCGATATCCTTGCCGATATTCTGACCGAGTCCGCCTTCGACGAAGAGGAACTGGCCCGCGAAAAGCAGGTCATTCTTCAGGAAATCAACGCGGCGAACGACACGCCCGACGACGTGGTCTTCGACAAGTTTTCCGAAGTCGCTTATCGTGGCCAGACGCTTGGACGCGCCATCCTCGGCACGCCGGAAACCGTCGTTTCCTTCTCGCCCGCACAGATTCGCGGCTATCTCGACCGCAACTACACGACCGACCGCATGTTCGTGGTGGCCGCCGGTGCCGTGGACCATGACAGCTTCGTGCGCCAGGTCGAGGAGCGTTTTTCCAGCCTGCCGACCAAACCGTCCGCTCCGCCCATCATTGAGCCGGCCCGCTATATCGGCGGCAATATCCGCGAGACGCGCGACCTGATGGATGCGCAGATCCTGCTCGGCTTCGAGGGCCGCGCTTACCACACGCGCGATTTCTACTGTTCGCAGATCCTTGCCAATGTGCTTGGCGGCGGCATGTCCTCGCGGCTGTTCCAGGAAGTGCGCGAGCTTCGCGGTCTCTGCTATTCCGTCTATGCCTTCCATTGGGGCTTTTCCGACACCGGCATCTTCGGCATCCATGCCGCCACCGGCGGCGAAAACCTGCCGGAACTGGTGCCGGTCATCGTCGACGAACTGCACAAAGCCTCCCACAAGATCGAGCAGCAGGAAATCGAGCGCGCCCGCGCCCAGATCCGCGCGCAGTTGCTGATGGGTCAGGAAAGCCCGGCAGCCCGCGCAGGTCAGGTCGCCCGGCAGATGATGCTCTATGGCCGGCCGATCCCGAACCAGGAGATGCAGGAGCGTCTGCAGGGCATTACCATCGAACGCCTGACGGACCTTGCCGGCCGCCTGTTCTTCGATACTGTGCCGACGCTGTCGGCGATCGGACCGCTGGAGCAGCTGGCGCCGATGGAAGACATCGTCACGTCGCTGTCTTCATCGACCCCCGCCTCCAAAAGCGCGAGCGGCTAAAACCCGCTTCGCGTGCCGATCGGATCAATTCTCGGGGGAGTGTTGGGCGGAATGCAAAAATCGGTCTTTCGGTTTCTGTCACGTCATCCGGACGCGGTTGAACTTGAAGACGCGACCTATGTGCTGCGCCTGCCGCGTTATTCTGATTTTAACCAATGGCACAGGCTGAGAGCCGAGAGCCGCCGTTTTCTGGAGCCCTGGGAGCCGACCTGGCGCCACGATGAGCTGACTGAAGGCGCTTATCGGGCCAGAGTCATTCGGGGAAAACAGGAATACAGCTCCGGCCAGGCCATTCCTCTTTTCGTTTTCCTTAAGGAAAACAGCACATTACTTGGCGGCATCACGATTGGCTATATTCGCCGGGGTGCCGCGCAAAGCTGCATGATCGGATATTGGATGGGCGAGCGTCATTCCGGTCAGGGCCATATGTTCGCCGCACTTCGGTTGGTTATACCCTATATCTTTTCCGGACTTGAGTTGCACCGTATTGAAGCAGCCTGTATTCCGGATAACGAGCGTAGCATACGGCTTTTAGAAAAGGCCGGTTTCCAACGGGAAGGTCATTTGCGCGGTTATCTCAAAATCAACGGTCAGTGGCGTGATCACGTGATGTTTTCCCGGTTGGTGTCCGACACCGACTTGAACGGAAACTCCGTCAAGCGATGACCGCCGCGCTCAAGCCATCCTTGCCGGTGACCAAATGGCCGTCCGCGATCCTCGCGGCCCTTGCGGCTACTATTCTGTTTTTCCTGGCCGGCATGGCGCAGGCGGCCGAGCCTGTGAAGATTTCGCGCGACGACACCGCGCTGGACCTCACCGCGACGACGGAGATCTACACCAACCAGGGCGAGGCCTTTCAGGTCTCCACGGCCGCCGGCGCCGACGGTATTCGTCGCCGAATCGAGGTACGCTCCTCTTCACCCAACCATCAGGGCGACTGGGCCGTCTTCGCGCTCGCCAATGTCTCGGAAGAGCAGCTTGAGCGCGTCATCGTCGCCCCCCACTTCCGTCTGGTAAATTCGAAGATGTTCTGGCCGGATCTCGGCTCGCAACGCATCGTCGCGATCACACCGAGCGAAGGCTTCGCGCTGGACCGTCAGCCGAGCGACGAGGCCGATGTCTTCCGCATCACGCTGAACCCGGGCGCTGTCGTCACCTTCGTCGCCGAGCTTTCCTCGCCGAACCTGCCGCAGCTCTATCTCTGGGAGCCGAACGCCTACAAGGATACGGTCAACGCCTTCACGCTCTATCGCGGCATCGTGCTCGGCATTGCCGGCCTGCTGGCGGTGTTCCTGACCATTCTCTTCGTCGTCAAGGGCACCTCGATGCTGCCGGCGACGGCCGCACTTGCGTGGGCGGTGCTCGGGTATATCTGCGTCGACTTCGGCTTCCTCGGCAAACTCATCAGCATTACCTCCAGCGATCAGCGAATATGGCGCGCCTGTGCGGAGGTGGCGCTCGCGTCGAGCCTGGTGATCTTCCTGTTCACCTATCTGAACCTCAATCGTTGGCATGCCCATCTGGGCTACGTGACGCTCGCTTGGATTCTCGGTCTCGCCTTGCTTTTCGGCGTGGCGATCTACGATCCGTCGATCGCGTCCGGCATCGCGCGCCTGTCGCTGGCGCTGACGGCGACGGCGGGCCTGCTGCTGATCATCTATCTCGGCTTCAGCCGTTACGATCGCGCCATTCTGCTGGTGCCCGCCTGGGCTCTGATCCTGGTTTGGCTGTTCGGCGGCTGGATGACGATCACCGGCAAGCTCGACAACGACATCATTCAGCCGGCGCTCGGCGGCGGCCTCGTGCTGATCGTGCTCCTGATCGGCTTCACCGTGATGCAGCATGCCTTTGCCGGCGGCGCGTTCCAGCAGGGCCTGTTCTCCGATCTCGAGCGGCAATCGCTGGCGCTGACCGGCTCCGGCGACACCGTCTGGGACTGGGATGTGGCGCGCGACCGCGTCGTAACGACACCGGATATCTCGACGAAGCTTGGCCTGTCGCCCGGAACCATGCATGGCGCGGCGCGCAACTGGCTGCCGCGGCTGCATCCCGACGATCGCGACCGTTTCCGTGCCACGCTCGATGTGCTTCTCGAACATCGCCGCGGCCGGCTGAATCATGAATTCCGCATTCGTGCCGAAGACGGGCATTTCCATTGGCTGTCGATCCGCGCCCGGCCGGTACTCGGTTCGAACGGCGAAATTATCCGCTGCGTCGGCACCATCGTCGATGTCACCGAGCAGAAGAACTCGATCGAGCGGCTGCTGCACGATGCGTTGCACGACAATCTGACCGGCCTTCCGAACCGTCAGGTCTTCCTCGACCGCCTGCAGGCCGTGCTCACTTTGGCGCCGGAAGGCAATCAGCTTCGCCCGACGGTGATGGTGATCGACATCGACCGCTACAAGCTGGTCAACGATACGCTCGGCGTTGCGGCGGGCGATAATATCCTGATTGCCCTGACCCGGCGCCTGCGCCGCCTTATGAAGCCGCAGGATACGCTGGCACGGCTCTCCGGCGACCAGTTCGGCCTCATCCTGGTGTCAGAGCGCGATCCGGCCAAGGTCGCCGATTTCGCCGATGCGATCAGCAAGGCGATCATGGTGCCTATCAACTTTGCCAATCGCGAGATCATTCTGACGGCATCGATCGGCCTGACATCCTGGGTCGACCAGCAGGAAAATGCCTCGGGCCTATTGAGCGATGCCGAGCTTGCGATGTACCGCGCCAAGCGCGCCGGCGGCAATCGCGTCGAGCCTTTCCAGCCCGCCTTCCGCAGCTTCGGCACCGACCGCCTACAGCTTGAAACGGATCTGCGCCGCGCCGTCGAGCGCAAGGAACTGTCGCTGGTCTACCAGCCGATTGTTCGACTGGAAGACGCTGAGGTTGCCGGTTTCGAGGCGCTGATGCGCTGGGAACATCCCAAGCGCGGCAATATTCCGCCGTCGGAATTCATCCCGATCGCCGAAGCCTCCGATATTATCGGCCCGCTCGGCATGTTCGCGCTGGAACAGGCGACCAACGACCTGATGGCCTGGCAGCGCCAGACGGGCGACCTGCCGCTCTTCGTATCCATCAACCTCTCCAGCGTGCAGCTCCTCAACAACGAGCTTTACGACGATATCCGAGCCCTGCTCGCGAAAACCCATTGCGAACCGCACCGCATCAAGCTCGAATTGACGGAATCGCAGGTGATGGAGAACCCGGAACAGGCCCGCCTCGTGCTCGGCAAGCTGCGCGATGCCGGCATCGGCCTGGCGCTTGACGATTTCGGCACCGGCTATTCCTCGCTCTCCTACCTCACCCGTTTCCCCTTCGACACGATCAAGCTCGACAAGACGATGGTCTGTGACGAAAGCGACAAGAAGGCCATACTTCTGCGCTCCGTCATCTCCATGGCCCGCGAACTCAACATGCGCGTCGTCGCCGAAGGTATCGAATCGGAAGAAGACGCGCTCGAACTCGCCAAGATGGGCTGCGCCTACGGCCAGAGCTTCATCTTCGGACCGCCGATGGGCACGGACTCGGTGCTGCGGCTGCTGAAGGAACGCTTTCCGCTGACGAAGCGGGCTTGATATAATATCCACCTCCCCCTTTGATGGGGGAGGTCGCGCGGAACGCGCGGGTGGGGGTGACCCTGAATGCGAGGAGACATCACCCTACCCCGGAGCTTCGCTCCGACCCTACCCCTCAAGGGAAGGGTGAAAATCACACCCCGCCAATCACCTGCCGGATATATTCCAGCTTCGTCACCACCGGCGACGACAGGATGAATGGGTACGCATCCGGCTGGCCCATGCTGCGCTGGATGGCATTGATGGCGACGCTCAAGGGGATCCAGGCGCTGACCAGCTGCGCGGCGCTTTCGGCCCTATAGGGATTGAAATCCACCTCGGCCGCCATCTCGTGATAGCCGAAGGGATCAACCGCCAGGCCGAAAGAGCGGGCGGTCTCCAGCGTGTCGACGATATGGAGATAATGCGCGAAACATTCGGCGAAATCTTCCCAGGGGTGGGCGCTGGCATAGGCACTGATGAAATTGTCCCGCCAGTTCGGCGGCGGGCCGTTGTCATAGTGTTGCTGCAGGGCAACTCCGTAATCCACCCGCTCGTCGCCGAAGACGGCGCGGAAGGTGTCGAACTGGTTGCGGTCGCGGATCAGCTTGTTCCAGATGAAATGGCCGGTCTCGTGGCGGAAATGGCCGAGCAAGGTGCGGTAAGGCTCGTTCATCGAGGCACGCGCCTGTTCGCGCGTCACGTCATCGGCCTCGGCGGCGCGAATGGCGATCAGTCCTTCCTCATGCCCGGTCCTGGCCGGTACGACATAACCGCCCTGCACCTCGTCCTCGAGGAAATCGAAGACCAGACCGCCCTGCGGATCCTGCTTGCGATCGGGATGCGGCAGGTTCCAGCGCAACAGCGAATAAAACAGATGCCGCTCCGCCTGGCCGATCCGCCGCCAACGGTCGATGCCCTGTTGCGTATCGGTGTTCGGTACTAGGCGATTATGGCGACACGCCAGGCAGAAAGGTTCCGGATCCGCCGCATCCACAAGCCAGTTGCAGATATCGAGCTCGGCATTGGCGCAAAAACGCACCGTGCGATCCGGCTCGGCGAGCACGCACCAACTCTGTCCATCGCCGGCCTCAAGCGCGTAGATCGCCAGAAGCTCGGGAACAAAGCCGAGCTGATGGCCGCATCGTATGCACTGCCTGTTATCGAAATGCACCGGCTGGCCGCAATGGTCACAGGCAAAAAGCCGCATGGAAAGCCCCCACAATTAAGCCATGACGGACATAAAAGAGCCTGTCGCGCGTTCGTGACAGGCTCTTTGCTTTGGCAGTCTATCAAACGGCGCGGCGATTTATAAGCCAATGCTTAATCGCCAGTCCGATCACATCCGGTCGACCGCACCCTTGACCTTGTCCTTGGCCTTGCCGACAGCCGATTGCACCTTGCCCTTAGTTTCCTGGGCTGCCCCTTCGGCGCGCATGCGCTTGTCATCGGTGGCCTTGCCGACGGCCTGTTTGGCCTTGCCGGCCACTTCATTGACCTTGCCGGATATCTTGTCACTCATGCTGCCCATGTCTAGCACCTCCTCATTCGGCACCAGCGGAGTTGCCGGTGCTGTCAGGAGGAAACGTCACGAGAAGTGTTTCGTTCCGCGCAAATAGATTACGCGTGCCCCGCATGCGGCGACAGCATGGCGGCGTTGATGCCCATCAAAGCCAGAGCGCGTTCATACTTGTCGTCAAGGCTGCGGTCGAAAATCAACTCCTCATTGGCCGGGCAGTTCAGCCAGCCGTTGCTGCCGATCTCCGCCTCCAGTTGGCCTGCTCCCCAGCCGGCGTAGCCAAGCAACATGGTGGCGCGCTTCGGCCCGCTTCCCCTGGAAATGGCGCGCACGATATCCAGCGTCGCCGTCAGGCTGATGTCATCGCTGACCGGGATGCTGCCGTCGCTCAGATAGTCGTCGGAGTGCAGGACGAAGCCCCGGCCACTTTCGACCGGTCCGCCGGTCTGAATCGGGAAATCCCGTGCGACTGGCGGCAGGACGATGGCATCGTCGTCCTTGATCATATCCAGATGCAGCAGCACGTCGGTAAAGGTCAGGTTCTGCGCACGGTTGATGACGAAACCCATGGCGCCGGCATCGGAATGGGCACAGATATAGATCACCGTACGGTTGAAATTCCGATCCTCCATGCCGGGCATGGCAATCAGGAACTGGCCGTCGAGCAAACCTCTTTCGCGTCTATTCTTCAACGTCGATAGGGACATCGTGCCTCCTGACTGCAGTCCGTAACTGCGCCCCTGAGAAGAAAGATGGGGCAATGTCATAAATCAATCAACTGAAAATGATCATTTCTTTTTCCCGCTGTTCTGGCACAGCACGACGCCATCCGGTAAACCCTTGCTCCATGTTGGAAAAACTCTCTTTAGCCCGCCTGTTTGGAATGCCGATGGGCGTGCTCGCGGCGGCGATACTTGCCTCTTCCCCGGCCCATGCTGCCATGAGCGACTGGGCCGACAATCAGGGCGGCCGCATGCGGTTGGTGGCGCTGGCGCCGGACGCGCAAGGTCATATACGCGCCGCGTTGCAGATCGAGCCGGCACCCGGCTGGATTACCTACTGGCGAGAGCCCGGCGAGAGTGGAATTCCACCGCAGGTCAGTCCGGTGCCGGACAGTGGCGTGACGCTTACGAAGATGGGTTTTCCCGTGCCCAAGCCGATCACCGTCGGCACGATCCAGGAGATCGGCTATGACGCGCCGGTGACATTTCTGCTGGATTTTCGTGTCGAGGGCAAGCAACCGGCGACCCTCCAGCTCACGGCTTTCATCGGCCTCTGCAAGGATATCTGCATTCCGTTCCAGGCTGCGCTTTCGCTGCCACTGTCGGCCGCCGGTCAGTCGACCCCGCATGAACAGGCCTTGCTCGATGCGGCCGACGCGGCGCTGCCGCAAGGCCCGGCGCCGGATTTTACGGTCGAAAGCCACAGTCTTTCGACGGATACGAAGACACTTTCACTGCGCCTGACGCTGCCGGAGGAAACCGGAGATGCGCCGCTGATCTATGTGACCGGACCGACCGGCTACGTCTTTTTCAAACAGGCCAACGGCAAGCGCGACGGCAAGACTTTTGCGACCGACATTGCCATCGGCAAGCTGCCGAAAAATTACGATATCAAGGGCAAGAACTGGGGCATTCTCGTCATCGACGGCGAGCATGCCATGGAAACCACGCTTGCGTTCGAATAGGCCGGATCTATAGTTTCGCCCGACATCTTCATTCGGGGCGGTGGTTGAGCCGCCCCACAATCGCGACCCAAGGAGAGAGCCATGACCATCGCTATCGGCGACAAGCTGCCTGCCGCCACCTTCAAGGAAAAGACCGCCGACGGCCCGGTGGAAATCACCACGGAACAGCTTTTTGCCGGCAAGTGCGTCGTGCTGTTCGCCGTTCCCGGCGCCTTCACGCCCACCTGCTCGCTGAACCACCTGCCGGGCTACCTGGAAAACCGCGACGCTATCCTCGCCAAGGGCGTCGACGACATCGCCGTGATCTCCGTCAACGACTGGCACGTCATGGGCGCCTGGGCGCAATCCTCCGGCGGCCTCGGCAAGATCCACTTCCTCGCCGACTGGGACGGCTCCTTCGCCAAGGCCGTCGGCCTTGACGTCGACCTCTCCGCCGGCGGCCTCGGTGTGCGCTCCAAGCGCTACTCCATGCTGGTGGAAAACGGCGTGGTAAAGACACTCAACATCGAGGAAAGCCCCGGCCAGGCCACGGTCTCGGCAGCGGCTGCGATGATCGAGCAGCTTTGAGCGCTTCCGAGCTTCGATAAACAAAAGAGGGCGCCAGACGGCGCCCTCTTTTGCTTTGAGGCTAATCACGGCGACACTCACGGAAATATCTTCCCATCAACATTTCAGTCCGCAACACCCATCTATCCACACCCCGCCTCTTTTTCGCCGCATTCTCTCGGCTACTACACGTAACGTTATTACATTAAGAGAACGCCGCATGCCCTTCAGCAACGATCCCTTCGCCTCATCCCTGATCGGGCGCTCCGTGTTGACGCGTCTGGTCTTTGTCGCGGTCGGCATTGCGGCTCTCTGGGCGGCCATCGGCTGGGCGGTGGCCTTGGCATGAGCGCTCTGATCCGCCTTGACAATCTCACCGTCACCTATGAGCGCCATCCGGCCGTTCATCATGTCTCCGGCGCCTTCCAGGCGGGCAGCTTGACGGCGATTGCCGGGCCGAACGGGGCGGGCAAATCGACGCTTTTGAAGGCGATCATCGGCGAGCTCCGGGTCGCTGAGGGCTCGATCGATCGCGGCCAGCTGACGCGCAATGATTTCGGCTATCTGCCGCAGGCGGCGGAGGTCAACCGCCGCTTTCCGATTTCGGTTGCCGATACGATCATGCTCGGCGCCTGGAAGAATTCCGGTGCCTTCGGCCGCTTTTCCCGCGAGGACGCCGAGCGCGCGCGCGATGCGCTGGCCGCCGTTGGCCTTTCCGGTTTCGAGCGCCGGCATATCGGCTCGCTCTCGGCCGGACAGTTCCAGCGCGTGCTCTTTGCCCGGCTGCTGCTGCAGGACGCCCGCGTCATCCTGCTCGACGAACCTTTTACCGCCATCGACCAGCGCACGACGCGCGACCTGCTCGACATCGTGCTGCGCTGGCATGGCGACGGGCGCACGGTCATTGCCGTGCTGCATGATTTCGATCAGGTGCGGGCGCATTTTCCCGAGACGCTGCTGATAGCCCGCGAATTGGTCGGCTGGGGCCGGACGCAGGATGTGATGAGCCCCGCCAACCTCATCCGGGCGCGAGCCATGGCCGAAAGCTGGGACGAAGACGCCGAAAGCTGCTCGCCCGAGCCGGATCATGCCGGCCACGAACTGGTGAAGCGGGAGCCGGCCGAATGACGGCCTATGATATTTTCCTCGCGCCCTTTGCCGATTACGGCTTCATGCGGCGCGCGCTGATCGCCTGCCTTTGCCTGGGCCTCGGTTCCGGCCCGATCGGCGTCTTCCTGATGCTGAGGCGCATGAGCCTGATGGGCGATGCTATGAGCCATGCGGTGCTGCCCGGTGCGGCCATCGGCTATCTGATCGCCGGCTCGCTGTCGCTGACGGCGATGGGGCTTGGCGGGCTGGTGGCGGGGCTCTCCGTGGCGCTGCTCTCCGGGCTCGTCAGCCGCATGACGGTGCTGCAGGAGGATGCGAGTTTCGCCAGCTTCTATCTGACGTCGCTGGCGCTCGGCGTGCTCATCGTCTCTCTGCGCGGGTCGAATATCGATCTGCTGCATGTGTTGTTCGGCACGATCCTCGCCATCGACGCCCCTGCCCTCTATCAGATCGGCGCGATCACCACAGTGACGCTGCTGATGCTCGCGGTCATCTACCGGCCGCTGGTGATGGAGTGCTTCGATCCCGGCTTCCTGCGCGCGGTCGGCGGACGCGGGCCGGTCTATCATTTCCTGTTTCTGCTGCTCGTCGTGCTCAACCTCGTCGCCAGCTTCCAGGCGCTCGGCACGCTGATGGCCGTGGGGCTGATGATGCTGCCGGCGGCGATCGCGCAGCTCTGGTCGCGCAGCCTGCCGGCGATGATGGCGATCGCGACGGCAACGGCGGCGGCCTCGGGCTATATCGGCCTCATCGCCTCCTACCATCTCGAATTCGCCTCCGGCCCGACCATCATCATCACGGCGAGCATCATCTACGGCTTTTCCATTCTCTTCGCACCCTCGGGCATTGCCCGCCGGTTCCTCCCCCGTTCCCATCTCAGGGGCTAATTTCCATCAATACATCAAGGAGACATTCATGAGCAAACACAGACTGCTTCTCTCCACGGCTGCGGCCGCCTTCGTCGCCTTCGGCGTCGCGGCTCCCGCATCCGCCGAAACGCTAAACGTCGTCGCCTCTTTCACCGTGCTTGCCGACGTCGTCAAGCAGGTTGGCGGCGACCATGTGAAGGTGTCGAGTCTCGTCGGCCCGAACGGTGACCCCCATGAATTCGAGCCCTCACCGGCCGACGCCAAGAAGCTGAATGCCGCCAAGGTCACCTTCGTCAGCGGCGAAGGCCTGGAAGGCTGGATGGACCGGCTGATCAGCGCCTCGGGCTACAAGGGCACGCCAGTCGTCGCCTCGGAAGGCATCAACACCCGCACCATGGTCGACGACGGCAAGACGGTTACCGATCCTCATGTCTGGAACAGCCCGGTCAATGTGAAGATCTGGGTCGCCAACATCGAAAAGGCGCTGTCCGCCGCCGACCCGGCCGACGCCGCCGATTTCAAGGCCAATGCCGAGCGCTACACCAAGACGCTCACCGAGCTTGACGCCTATGCCCACGGCAAGTTCGACAAGATTGCCGACGACCGCCGCAAGGTGCTCACCAGCCATGACGCCTTCGGCTATTTCGGCCGCGAATACAATGTCAGCTTCCTGTCGCCGCTCGGCGTTTCCACCGAGACCGAAGCCTCGGCCGCCAACGTCGCCAAGCTGATCGAGCAGATCAAGACCGAGCATGTGAAGACCTATTTCTTCGAGAACTCGAACGATCCGCGCCTGGTCAAGCAGGTTGCCAAGGCCACCGGCGCCGAGCCGGGCGGCGAGCTCTATGTCGAATCCCTCTCCAAGGCCAACGGCCCGGCTCCGACATATGAAAAAATGTTCCGTTATAACGTTGACCAGCTCGCCGCCGCGATGGCGAAATCGAGCTGAGATATCAGGACAGAGAGGGCCGCGGGCACCCGCCCGCGGCCCTACTTTTATTTAGAGATTGAGATCGAAGACCAGCAGCCCGGCAAGCCCGCCATCGGTCGACGAGACGATGCGCTCGCCAACGGCAACATGCTCCGGATGCACCAGATAGGCATCCCGCGCCTCGGCACTTTCAAACGTCACCGCAAACCCATCGACAAAGCCGCCATGCAACCCTTCCGGCGAGACATTCGGCCCGTATTTGATATCGACGATGCCGGGAATGACCTGCTGCAACGCGGCCACGGATTCGAAAAGCGCTTTCTTCTCATCCTGTGTCATGGCGGATTTGAGCCGTAAGAAAACGCAATGCAGGATCATGGATACAGCCTCCCTGGATGTTGGGGGCAGCATAGAGGGAAAGGGGGATGGGGCAAGATGCAGAGTCGCGATGTTTGGGCTTTTGGGTGATCACCTACAATGACCGTTTTCGCTCTATTGCGGACGTAGAACCTGATGGCTTACCCCAAAAGTCTTATCCAGTTTCGAAGTGCCTCAAAGGCAGCAGTAGTTGAAATTTCCCGGGTTAAGGTGGTTCCTGCCGTGATTACCAATGTCTCAGTCAGCAGGAGCTTAACGATGCGGTACGCTCGCCGCGTCGCTAAGGCTCAAAAGTGTACCTTTTGGCTTTCGATCAAATGTTGAACGACCTTCGAGCATCTGAACAAAGGCCTCATTCCGATTGCTAGCACGATCCACCAACCGGTCGAACGCAACAACTTCGAGCATGAGGTTCAACGTCTTGTAATACCGATATGCCATCCGGCCACCGTAGTTGGTGATCATGAAATCCTCCATCTCCAGATAGCTTTGTAGGTTATCGTTCCAATCGGCCAGGACATATCCCCGCACCATCGTGTCGGGAGAGATGGTGATCTCTCGTCCGCTTGAGGTTTTGACCTTGCCCTTCTTACGGATATCCGAAATCTGCTTTTTTAGCTGGTCCACGGGGTCGTTCGTGGCGCTATCGCTGTCAGCGGCGTACCCGGTCTTCTGAGGCCGCTTCATCTCGACGACCATCAATTCGTTTTCGTTATTTATAAGGAGATCGTGCGCGTACTGACCTTTGGCCCGATAGTTTCCGTCCGGCGTCCGATCACTGGAGATATACTGAGCGTAAGCAAGATCGTCATCTAGCAACCAGAGGTTATGCGAGCTATAATCTACTTCCTCACTGTCTTTGTAGCGCGGATAGATCAGCTGGTGCACCTTGTCTTCCGTTGCAAGGCCATCCTCTTCCTTTTTCAACAACTCGCGAAAAATCCGAATTACATGGTTTCTGTATGCTACATAAACCGCCAGAGCTTCCTTCGCGTCTTCAGGAATTTGCGTCTTAACAAGGTGGACGAGCTGATCGATGCTCGCGTTACCATCTAGTTTTGTGAAATCAAACTTCTTGCGGAATCTCTCGACAAATAGGTCCTGTGCGAGCTGCTCCCGCGTTTCCGTGATCGCGCGCTTTCGCACAAAGTCTGCGGCGGACTTATCACCTAGACCGCGCCGCAAGAGAGGATCGATCGCAATAAGATGTTCAACATCTGCGGCCATCTTGGCTCTTCGTTCGGCAGTGTAGGCGTTCTCGATCTCCAAAATGTGCTGTTTTGCCAAGGCGATCAGGTGATCTTTAATGGACTTTCTCTTACCGTCATACTCGATTTTTGCATGCAGATTTGTGATCCTGTCACGCGATTGAGAAGATGCAAAGAAGTCACTTGAGACCGCAACAAGATAGAAATACCGGCGTAGGCCATCCTCTCCCATTTCGGAAAATGGCTTGTCGTTCAGGCCAGAAGAGATATTTTCGAGGTCGCTGGCAGCCCGGTTGTTCGCGTAAAAATACAGTCGGTGCTTCTTCGCTTGCGCTTCACCTACCTTGAAGTAGCTGAATTCAAATAGCCTATCGACCTGCCCGATTTCAAGATTCTCGACCTTGGAGCCCCCAATTGAAAGCGATTTGTGGAAATAGTCGTGAAGGTTGACTCGAAGCCCTTGAACTGTAAGGAAAAAGTTCTGCGGTACTTTCTTCTGGATGAATTCGATTAGGAAGTGATCCAACAGCGCTGAAGCTATTGCTTCCTGCCCATCTTCGAAATACCGCTCTCCATCCAAGTCAAAGAAGTCTTGCGACTCTGGCAGCGGCGACTTCATTAGCGCGGTCAAGCCCGTGTCGAAACGATGGGCTCCGGCTCCTACGTCCGGGGAAACCTCGATAAGATTATCATCGGTTGCGAACGGCTCATATCTATAAGAGCCGCTAGAAGTCCAGCCGTCTGAACCGGTCTGCCGAGAAGAGTAGAAGACCTCCTTGAAGATTTTGAACGCGATAAATCTTCCGAAGCCCTTCCCCCCTCGCTCGTATTTATTACCGGTAAGGGGAGTGAGAAAGGCGCCCAAGTTTTTGTCGTCGAACCCGACACCATTATCGGCGATTAGGATTTCCTGGCCATCGACATCGAATTCGATCTCGATGTGTCCTTTTTCTTCGACGTCATCGCCCCTCTAGTGAGTGGAAGGAATTAGACACAGCCTCGTAAAGAGGAAAAAGGAAGCCCTCTAAGCCGTCAGGTAACGTCGCCCGCTTTACTTCAGATGCGAGATCAATTGATTTGTGCTTCACGCCTGACCTCAATGCAAAAGTTGAACTACCGACAACCGATAAGATGCCTGCGTCGCCTTAGAAGAGCAACCCTTGCGTTCATACGAGTTCCGACGTCCCCAAGACCTTAACGCCGCGTAACTCTACGCGGACGGATCATAGGTTACTTTGCTATCACGAAGCCGTCTTGTCGCCAATCTGACCGAGGCTGACCTGTTGCCTGCCAAAGGACAATGTCCGCACATTGGCCCACCCCAACCCTCATTTCCGCTTAAACGGCTCCATCCCCTTGCGCGCCAGTTCATCGGCCCGCTCGTTCTCCGGGTGCCCGGCATGGCCCTTGACCCAGTGCAGCGTCACCTGATGGCGGTTGCGGGCTTCTTCGAGCGCTTGCCAGAGTTCGGCGTTTTTCACCGGCTTCTTGTCGGCGGTTTTCCAGCCGTTTTTCTTCCAGCCGAAAATCCACTTGGAGATGCCGTCCATCACATATTTGGAATCGGTATAGAGGTTGACCTCGCAAGGGCTCTTCAGCGCGTTGAGCGACGAGATCGCCGCCATCAGTTCCATGCGGTTGTTGGTCGTCTCGGCCTCGCCGCCGAACAATTCCTTTTCCTTATCGCCATAGCGCAGCACAGCACCCCAGCCGCCTGGGCCGGGATTGCCGGAGCAAGCGCCGTCGGTAAAAATATCGACCTGTTTCATGCCTTCAGCCCGTATTCGGCGCTGGAGGCGATCTGGCGGTGGAAGCGCAGCTTGCGCAGATATTCGAGCGGGTCCTTCTTGGTGACCATGGCGCCGGCCGGCGTCGTCAGCCAGTCGTAGAGGCGGGTCAGGAAGAAGCGCAGCGCCGAGCCGCGCGACAGCGTCGGCAGGGCGGCGATTTCGGCGTCGCTCAGCGGACGCACACTCTGGTAGCCCTCCAGCAGCGCCATGCCCTTGGTGATGTTATAGGCGCCGTCCTTCTCGAAGCACCAGGCGTTGAGGCAGATCGAGACGTCGTAGGCGAGCTGGTCGTTGCAGGCGAAATAGAAGTCGATCAGGCCGGACAGCTCGTCGCCGAGGAAGAAGACGTTGTCCGGGAAGAGATCGGCATGAATGACGCCATCCGGCAGGTCCTTCGGCCAATGGCTGCCCAAGAAATCGAGTTCGCCACGGATTTCATCCTGTAGGCCGGGCTCGACCTCGTCGGCGCGGGCCTCGGACTTTTCCCAAAGCCCCTGCCAGCCCGCCAGCGAAAGCGCGTTCGGCCGCTTGATATCGAAACCTTCGCCCGCAACATGCATGGCGGCCAGCGCCTTGCCGACTTCACGGCAATGCTTAGCCTCGGGCTTGCGCAGCCACATGCCCTCGAGAAAGGAGATCAGCGCCGCCGGGCGGCCGGAGAGATGGCCGAGCAGCTCGCCATCCCTGCGCGGCAGCGGCAGTGGGCAGGAAAGGCCACGGCTCGCTAAGTGCTGCATCAGACCGAGGAAGAACGGCAGGTCGTTCTTTTCCACGCGCTTTTCATAGAGCGTCAGGATCAGCGGATCGCGCGAGGTGTGCAGCAGGAAATTGGAGTTTTCGACGCCCTCGGCAATGCCCTTGTAGGAGAGCAATGTGCCGACATCATATTCCGTCAGGAACCACTTCAGATCGTCTTCGGTAATATCGGTATAAACGGCCACGAATTATTCCTGGAAAATGCTTTAAGGGATTTGATTATTCGCCGTTGACGAAAGCCATGTCGGCCGTCGTCAATTCGATGTTGCGCAGCTCGCGATTGACGAGGAAATTCTCGGTCTCCTTGACCGTCTCGGCCAGCTCCACCACCGCACTATAGCGGTCGCGGAAGGCTTCGATGATCTCGTTGACGATAACCTCTGGCGCAGATGCACCGGCAGACAGGCCGACGGTCTTGATATCGCCGATATCGTCCCAATCGATCTCGGCGGCGCGCTGTACCAGCACGGATTTCGTCGCGCCTGCCCTCAGCGCCACTTCGACGAGACGCTTGGAATTGGACGAATTCGGTGCGCCGACGACGATGAAGAGATCGCAGCCGGGAGCCGCCTGCTTCACCACTTCCTGGCGGTTGGTGGTGGCGTAACAGATCGAATCGGCTGATGGCGCTGTCAGGTTCGGGAAGCGCTCCTGCAGCCGCGCGATGACCCCGGCGGTGTCGTCGACCGAGAGCGTCGTCTGCGTAACGTAGCCGAGATTATCCGGATCGGCGGGCTCATAGACGTCGACATCCTCGACGGTCTCGATCAGCGACACCGTGCCTTCGGGAAGCTGGCCCATGGTGCCGATCACTTCCGGATGGCCGGCATGACCGATGAGGACGACGTGGCGGCCGAGGCGATTGTGGCGCATGGCCTGCTTGTGCACCTTGGAAACCAGCGGGCATGTGGCGTCGAGATAGAAGAGATTGCGGGCATCCGCATCCTCCGGCACAGCCTTCGGCACGCCATGGGCGGAGAAGACCACCGGCTGAGCGCGATGTTCCGCCGGAATCTCATCCAGCTCCTCGACGAAGATGGCGCCCTTGGCTTCCAGCCCTTCGACCACGTAGCGATTGTGCACGATCTCATGGCGGACATAGACCGGCGCGCCATAGGATTTCAGCGCCAGCACGACAATCTGGATGGCGCGATCGACGCCGGCGCAAAAGCCGCGCGGGCCGCAGAGCCGGATGGTCAGGTCAGGTTTGGAAACTGCTATGTTCATGTCTCTTCCGAAATCCGGGACGATGGCAAAGCAATAGATAGGTTCGCCTTGCCGCTTGTCCCACTCGTCCGCATGATCTTATCCAAAAATCGCTGCGCACTTTTGGGATCATGCTCTAGCCGAATATTCCATCGAAATGAAGCTATTCTATTGCATGCCTCTATTGCTGAGGCGCGCCCGGATGATGTTTGCGCCACCAGGAGATCGCAACGATGGCGGTGAGCGCCGCCGCCAAACCGTACCATGTCACGGCATATTGCAGATGGCTGTTGGGCAGGTCGACGATGGTGACGCCGCCGATCGGCAGGCCGCCGGGGTTCGGAGCCTTGCCGGCATCGACGAAGAAGGGCAACACCTTGTCCTTCGGCAGCCCGTCGCTCGTCGCCATGGCGTCGAGGTCCTTCCAGTAGAAGATATCCTTGGCGAGATCGTTGTCCGGTATGCCGGAGGGCTGGCCGGCGAGCTTGGCGCGGGCAAGGCCGGTGACGGTCTGCTCGCCCGTCAACTGCCCCTGCATGCGCTTTTCCGGCGCCTTGTCGACATCGGGCACGAAACCCCGGTTGACGAAGAGATAGCGCCCGTCGGCAAGCTGCAAGGGCGTATAGACATGATAGCCGGCATCGCCTTCGTAGGTGGTGAAGAAATGCCGTTCCTTGTCGTTGAGATAATGGCCCGATGCCGTGACGACGCGATATTCGATATCGCCGCCGGATGCGACCATGGTCTCGATCGCCGACAGCGGCAGCGGAGCAGCGGCCTGACGCTCGGCGATGTCGGCCAGCAGGCCTTCCTTCCAGTGCAGCCGCTGAACCTGCCAAGTGCCGAGCGCCAGCAGGATGCCCAGCGCAACGAGCAGGATCAGCGCCTTGCAGATTTGCCAGAAAACATTCGGCCGGCGAGCGGGGATAGCGGCCTCAGTCACGGTGAATACGCCCTTCGCTGGCATTGTTGCGGTATTGCAGAGCGATCAGAATGCCCTTGCACCAGCGCAGCGACAGAAGCGACAGGATGATGGTCAGCGGCGCAAACAGGAGGATATGCACCCAGATCGGCGGCCCGTAATTGGCCTGCAGCCACAGGACCGCACCGATGACGATAAAGCCGACGATGAGGATGACAAAGACCGCCGGCCCGTCGCCGGCATCGGCAAAGGCATAGTCGAGATCGCAGGCGGCACAGCGCGGTTTCAGCGACAAAAGCCCATCGAAGAGCTTGCCATTTCCACAACGCGGGCAACATCCCTGGATACCGACCTTGAAGGGATCGACCGGCGGAAACAGGGCGCTGTCGCTGCTTGCCCCATCATGCGGGGTTTTGTCTTGCTCTGAGCTCAAAGTTTGGTCTCGATCGATCCATCATCCCGGACGAGCTCCACCTCTCGTCCCCTGCATCATCAGTAACCGCGATGCGGCCGTCCGTCCAATCCAAAAGCTTGGTAAGCGCGGCGGGCCTGCTACAATACAGACGCCCCCGAGGAGGCCCATGGAACTCGATCAAGACCACGAAGCCGGCCGGATCATCATCCTGAACGGTGCGCCGCGATCCGGAAAATCCAGCATTGTCGAGGCTATTCAGGCCGGTTTCGACGGCCCCTGGATGAATCTCGGCGTCGACACCTATGTCCGCCACGCCACGCCGCAACGCTACTGGCCAGGCATCGGCCTGCGCCCCGGCGGCGAGCGACCGGATATGGAAGCGCTTGTGCCGCGCTTTTATGCCGCGCTCTATGCCTCCATCGCCGCCCATAGCCGGCTGGGGCTGAACGTCGTCGCCGAGTTCGGTCATCATGACGCCCATTCGCGCCCACTGGGCATCTTGCAGGACTGCGCCCGGCAACTGGCCGGCCTGCCCGTCCTTTTCATCGGCGTGCGATGCCCGATCGAGACCATCATGCAGCGGCGTCTGGCGGAAGGCCCCGAACGGAGCGGCACCTATGTCGGCGTTGCCGCCGGCGAGCCGATCCCGGCACCGGTGCTTGCCTGGCAGCAAGAGGTGCACCAGCCGGGGATCTATGATCTGGAGGTCGATACTTCGGTCAGGAGCGCTGAGGCCTGCGCCGAGGAGATCAGGCAGCTGATGGACCGGGGCATTTCGCGCCCGACGGCATTCGAGCGGCTTGCGGCGGACCGCTGAGACACGGCGCTGAGCAATAAGTCCTGAGCCTAGCTTCACATCGGCGGCATCTTCTCGAATTTCGGCACGGCCGGGTCGAGCCGGTCCCAAGCATGACCGCGCACCGTGTACGTCACCATCTGCGGCTTGTATCGGCCTGGATCGTCGAGGCTCGCGGCGTGAATGGTGAAGAGGTCCGGCATGGCCGCGAAGGTCAGATAGACGGGCGATCCGCAGGCGGGACAGAAGCCACGCGTCTTCACGTTCCCGCTGTCGCCGACCATATCCCAATGCGTCGCCTCGCCTTCGAGCTTCACCGCCTCCCTGCTCGGGAAGGTCAAATAGGATCCATGCCCGGTGCCACTCGTACTCTGGCAGTCGCGGCACTGGCAGTCGTTCATCGCGATCGGCTCAGCCGAGATTTCATAGTGGATCGCACCGCAGGCGCATCCGCCGGTGTAAGGCTTGTTCATGTCTCTCTCCTGGTTAAGCGCTTCATCGGCCACGACGCTTCTGTCGCGTCAGTCTTTCCCGTCGACGATAGCGCCAATGTTCTGGACTACTTTCTTCCAACCTTCGCTCATCTTGTTGAAGGCGGTATCGTTTTTCGGCACGACGAAGCCGGAATGGACGAGGCGGAGGCGCGTGCCGGCTTCAACCTTGGAAAGGATGAACGTGACCACAGTGTCGAGCTGTGAGCCGTATCCGACATTTTTCGCGTGTCCGCCTTTCCAGGCATAAGCCAAACGCTCGTACGGCTTCACCTCCAGCACCTGGCAATGAATGGTGCCGTCCCATGCGCCGGCCGGCGTGGTCTGGTAGGTGAAATGTTTGCCTTCCACGGGCTCGAAGCCAGCCGGCATCATCAACCACCGGCCCATCAAACTGGCCGTGGTCAGCGTTCTCCAAATCGCCTCCGGCGTATGCGGAAAAACCTCATCGACCACTATGTCCTGCGTGTTGGGCTCCAATACGGCGTCGTTCATGGATCAATCTCCTTCAGCAGCGTCCTGAGATTTACAAAACGTTCGCGCCAGAAGACGCCATAATGGCTCATCCACTCGACCAGCGGATCGAGGCCTTCCGGCTGGGCACGGTAATAGACTTTCCGGCCTTCGGGGCGCTCGGCGACCAGGCCGGCCTGTTTCAGAGCCTTGAGGTGTTGAGAAATGGCGCCCTGAGTCACTCCGCTTCCTCGCGTCAGTTCGACGACGGTAATCTCGTCGGAGCTGACGACCTTCTCAAACACGGCCCGCCGTGTGGGATCGGCAAGTGCGCGCATGACGGCATTGATGGGAGCGGCTTCGGTCATGGGAAATCAATAGCCCATACTAATTAATGAGTCAATACTAATTGATTGGTATGGATTGCAATGCCGCCTCGCGCCGCAATGAATCAATTGATCCGCAATCCGGTTTAATAGGTCCTGAGCCCGGTGAATGACCATCTTCCAGCCTTCACCCACTCGCGCCGGATGGTCGAGCGGTATGCCTCATCCGACCTGGCTCCTGCGACAAATCTCAGCGTGGTTTTTCGGTGGAACCCTACGGCTGCGATTCGAGCAGCCGGATATAGCGTTCGGCGGAGCGGGCGACGCTATCCTTGGCCTTGCTAGCAATGAACTTTTCGCGCCAGGCGCCGTAGATGCGATCGAAGCCTATCTCTGCAACGCGATTCGCAATACGCCGGACTTCACGCGCCGGCAGAGGGATCAGGTTGGGGAAGGAATACATGAAGGAAACCCATCCCTTCGCCGGAACCACTTGCATGGTGTCGCCGACGAGCAGCGCGCCATTTCCGTCCGCGCCGGCCTGCCATTCCAGGACACTACTCCCCTCGAAATGCCCGCCCAGCCGGTGAAGGACGATACCGGGCAACACGTCGCGGCGGTCTCCCCGCCAAGGCTGGATATGCTCGCTCGGGCGCAGGACATGGGCCAGATCGGCCTCAGGCAACAGGATCGGCACGCCGCCCAAGGCTTCGCTCCATTCCACCATGCCGGTATAGAAATGCGGATGGGACAGGCAGATGGCCTTGATGCCGCCGAGCTCTAAAATGCGGCTCCGCGTCTGGCCGTCCAAAACAGGGATGCAATCCCACAGGACATTTCCATGCGGAGTAAGCACCAGAAGTGCCCGCTGGCCGATACCGATTGCTGGTGAAACACCGATGGCAATCAAGTTCGGTTCCAGCTCACTCCATTCGTTCGCGTGGGTGGAGATTAGCGCTTCCCGGGCGATCCACTCCTGGCCGCCTTCGGGAACGAACTGTCGTTCATCTTCGCAAATGGAACAAGTCGGAGGCGGGACGGCGCTTAACGCGGTATGCGCGCCACATGTCTTGCAAATCCAGATGGGCAACGGAGCGATCCCTTATGAGCGGACAGGCGATCCTGGAGGTGGAGGGCAAACATGATGTTGCATGCCATGTCGAAAAAATGCCGCCGCAAACGTTCCGGACCAGGCCAGATTTTGCGGCGGCAAGCATTGTTCGTTTCGACCAAAGGCCGAACGCGGAGCAGCGGTCGGTCAGCCGTGTGCGATCGGTGCGCCCCAGCTGCCCCAGATGTAGATGCAGAAGAACAGGAACAGCCAGACGACGTCGACGAAATGCCAGTACCAGGCGGCCGCCTCGAAGCCGAAATGCTGCTTCGGCGTGAAGTCACCCTTGATCGCGCGGATCAGGCAGACCAGCAGAAAAATCGTGCCGATCAATACATGGAAGCCGTGGAAACCGGTCGCCATGAAGAAGGTCGCGCCGTAGATCGAGTTTTTGAACTCGAAGGGCGCATGGGCGTATTCATAGGCCTGCACGCAGGAAAAGAACGCGCCGAGCAGAACCGTGAGCGTCAGGCCCTGGATCATGCTCTTGCGGTCATTATGCAGCAGCGCATGGTGCGCCCAGGTGACCGTCGTGCCCGACAGCAGCAGGATGATGGTGTTGTAGATCGGCAGATGCCAGGGATCGAGGACTTCGACGCCCTTGGGCGGAAATTGCCCGCCGAGGAAGGCCGTACGCGATGCCTGGATCGCCTCGTTCGGGAAGAGGCTGACGTCGAAATAGGCCCAGAACCAGGCGACAAAGAACATCACCTCGGAGGCGATGAACATGATCATGCCGTAGCGCAGATGCAGCGAGACGACGCGTGTATGTGCGCCCTCATGCGCTTCCTTCACCGTGTCCGACCACCAGCCGTACATGACGTAGAGGATCAGTGCCAGACCGATGAAGAACAGCCATGGATGCGCCCAATCGAGGCCGAACAGGTGCAGCGAGCCGCCGTTGAGATAGCGCATGAAGCCGACGCCACCAAAGGTGATGATGAAGGCCCCAATGGCTGCCAGCAGCGGCCACGGGCTCGGGTCGATGATGTGGTAGTCGTGTTTCTTCTGATGCGCCTCTGCCATGTCAGCAATCCCCGAATGACTTTTTCCCATATTGCTTCCGGCCGAGCCGAAAAGCACTCTCCATCAAAGTTTCTTTTCCGCCGCCTTCGTCGCCGCGCCCTCGTTCGACGCGACCGGCTTTGCACCATCGCGTGGGTAGAAGGTGTAGGACAGCGTCAGCGCCGTGATCGTCTTCGTCTCTTCCGCCTTGGTGATCTCAGGATCGACGTAGAAGACCACCGGCATCTCGCGCTTTTCCCCCGGCGCGAGATCGGTCTCGTTGAAGCAGAAGCACTGCACCTTGTTGAAATAGGCGCCTGCTTCCACCGGCGAGACATTGAAAATAGCCTGTCCGCGCGTCGGCTGATCGGACTTGTTTTCGGCCACGAACTTGATCTCGATCGTCTCGCCGATCTTCGGATTGACTTCCTTCTGCATCGGCTTGAAGTCCCAGGGCACGCCTGGAGCGACATTGGCGTCGAAGGTGACCTTGATCGGCTTGTCGAGAATGATGCTGGATGCCTGGTCGACGCGCTGCGTCGTGCCGTTAAACCCCGTGACCTCGCAGAAGATGCGATAGAGCGGCACGGCGGCGGCGCACATGGCGCTCATGCCGACGACGAAGCTCAGGCACATGGCGACTACCAGGCCGTTGTTGCGGCCTGCCGTCCTCACCTTGTTCGTTGTCCCCTCCTCCATCACGCCTCCTCAAACGTGTCCGGTGCCGACCTTGATGATGGTGATCGCGTAGAACAGGATCACCAGGCCAGCGAGCACCAGGCCGAGCGCGATATTGCGCCCTCGCCGTGATTTCTTTTGCTTGTCCGTAAGCTTGACAAGTTCGATCATAGCCAGCCCCCCACGCCGCCCGACATCAGCACGGCAACGAGCCTGTCGATCAAGAGCGCCGAAAAAATTGCGAAGAGATAGAAGATCGAAAAAGCGAAAAGTTTCTTCGCCGGCACCATCTTCACATCGCCATCGGGCATGCGCCAGACAGAGATGGAACAGTGAACGAAGATCACACCGAGAACGGTGGCGACAACACCGTAACCGAGGCTCGCAAAGCCCATGAAGGACGGCACGACGCCGATGATCGCGGTCAGCACGGCATAGGCGACGATCTGGTTCTTCGTGGTGGGCACGCCCGCCACGTTCGGTAACATCGGCACGCCGACGGCCTCGTAGTCACCCATCTTGAACAGCGCCAGCGCCCAGAAATGCGCCGGTGTCCAGAGGAAAATGATCAGGAAAAGCACAACGCTTTCGATCGTCACATTGCCGGTCACGCAGGCCCAGCCGATGACCGGCGGGAAAGCACCGGCGGCACCACCGATGACGATGTTCTGCGGCGTCGAGCGCTTCAGCCACATCGTGTAGACGACGGCATAAAAGAAAATGGTGAAGGCGAGGATCGCGGCCGACAGCCAATTGACGGCGAGGCCGAGGATCGTCACCGAGAAGCCCGACAGCACCAGGCCGAAAGCCAGCGCCTCGGAAGGCGCCACGCGGCCAGCCGGGATCGGACGTTTCGCCGTGCGGGTCATGATCGCGTCGATATCGGCGTCGTACCACATGTTCAGCGCACCCGACGCGCCGGCGCCGACGGCAATGCAGAGAATGGCGATCAGGCCGAGAACCGGGTTGATATGCCCCGGCGCCAGAACCAAACCGGCAAAGGCGGTGAAGACGACCAGCGACATGACACGCGGCTTCAGAAGCTCGAAATAATCGCGCGCACCCGCTTCCGAGAGGCCGTTATCGCCTTCCTTCGCAAGCGCTTCGTGATTGTCGATGACCGTCATTCTTTCTTCCAATGTCAGTTGAGCCGGACGCCGCTTATCACGGCGTCCGGAAATAGGCTACTTGATGCGCGGCAGCTCTTCCCACTGGTGGAACGGCGGCGGCGATGACAGCTGCCACTCGAGCGTCGT
>NZ_AJVM01000033.1:0-6220 GCF_000281735.1 Rhizobium sp. AP16
CCGGCTTGCGCGGAGCCGTGAGTCGTTTCAGAGATCCGCCGCCCGGCGCGCGACGTACGGCACCTTTTCTGACCGGTTTATGGACATCGTTGAGCTGATCATCAGGGCTATTGTGGCAAAAATGGCCGCGACTACGGTGATTTTTCACCCCAAGCCGAAACCTGAGACTGCATCTGCCTTGGGAAAAGCTCGCTTACTTGTAGCCGCCCGAGTGTATGCGCTATAAGGTTGGCGCGCGCGCTAAATGGCCGTGGAAGTTAAGAGGAAGTGTTATGCCGACTGGTACTGTTAAATTTTTCAATGAAGACAAGGGATTTGGCTTCATTACCCCCGAAAATGGTGGAACGGATGTGTTCGTTCACGTTTCCGCTCTGCAGCGGGGCGGTTCGCTCAGAGAAGGTGAGAAGGTAAGCTACGAACTCGGCCAAGATCGCAAGACTGGCAAGTCGAAGGCCGAGAATGTCAGCGTGCTCTGATCGCACGTATTAAATGATCGACCACGGATTTAGCCTGTTTCATTATTGGAACAGGCTAAATCCGACCTGGGTGAATTCGAACTGACGTCGTCCGACAAGCAACGGCTGGCGACTGATTTGTCAGGTTTGATCACCCGCAGGGCTTATATCGGTCTATGAGAACCGATGCACGCGGACGCCATCTTTTGCTCAGCGACCGCCTTCGCCGGATTTGGCCTCCGGTACCCCCGGCCAAAAGGCCCACCATCGACCCCAGCCCAATGACCGCCAGAAACTTCAAACACATTGTGGAGTTTCTAAGGGGTGCGAAAGTCGCAAAAATCTTCCTGTCGCTTGGCGAGCTCGATTTCAAGCTGCGCAGGAGTATGTCGATCGCCGGCGAGATGGAGAGCGATAGACATTACAACTAGGGACCAAATTTCGTGAACGTGATGGAGGGATAGACCCCGGGGATAACCTCTTTCATGACATCGCGCTCGGCCGGCGAAGCATCCGACGCCACGACGACGGGATCGCTGCGCCTTCCCGTCAGGCGGATGTAACCGGCATCGATAATCTGTCCGGCGCCGACAGTAATGGTGCTGGCGCCTCCGAGCGGGCTGACGTAGTTGAACAGGAAATCGTGGTCACCGCCGGCCTCGATCTTGACGCCGTTGCTGAACTGGCTGATGCCGTACTGGCAGTCCGCATACGTGATGGCATATCGGCCGGGTGCAATTGGCCTGAAAGACCGGGCGTAGGACGCAGCATTTGCCACCCGATACAGAAAAGTCGCCCGCATATCCTTCGGCTTCTTTTCGTCGGGCAACAGCCAGCGATCGGCCGAATAGATATCTTCGAACGCCGAGTTTTTGTCAGGCTTGCCGTTGTCGATCCTGCGCAGGCGAATATGGCCAGAGCAATATTGGTCACCCATCAGGTTTGCGTCGACAGTCCGAATGAGCAGCAAAGCGCCCTTCTGGCTTTTCTTCGAGGCAATTTGACTGATGGCAGCACTATGCTCGGCGGCCACCTTGCCGGGGGCGCCGCCTCCTGCGCATCCCGCCAGGAGGGTTGTTATCAAGCCGAGTGCGACCGCAGCAAAGAGTTTTGCACGCATTCTGAAATCCTAGACAAAAGTTATGATGTTTCGATGCGGAAGCCGTGATCTGCGTGACTTAGAGCAATGTTGCTGAACCCTCTTTAGGATTGGGTAATGTCATAATGGCTTCGTAGGCTGCCTCGGAAAAACCATTAGCATCCGTTGCTGCTGCGGCGAATGAAAGAGACGACATCAAACGAGCCAGGGCAAAATAGGCTGCTGATTCCTCATCTCGCCCTTCGTCTTCTGCATCGAAATATTTTTCATCCATCTCGCCGCTTAGCGTGCCGAAATCGAAACCTTGGGGCAGTTCACCGGCCGCTAGTTGTTCGGCAAGTTCGGCATTTTCCAGCAAGGTATACCAACGGGTTTCAATCCTACGAGCACACGCTTGAAAAATTTGTTTAAATAGGCGTTCCGCTTCAGCAGTATTGATCACCTTCCGAAAGCGTCTGGCCATTACTTCATTGATTGTCCACAAGCGTTTCAAAGCGTCATTTGGCCCATTGTAACTGCTGCTCTAGTCCGAGAAAAAACAAGGAAACTGCGTTGGCTGCCTGCTCTGGGTTTACGCAAATGGTTTCGGGATAATCGCCATATTGACCTCCGGCACATAACTCGACCATCGTAGATTGATTTCCGCTCATGTTCTCAAGTGTCAAATTGTCAATATCGTTCCCTAAGGTAACGACATAACGGAGTGGTCCGCCGCCTATCATGAGTTGCCATCCATCCTTCCGCTCAAGGCTCATTAAGGTGTGCCGCTTGCCATCAAGCTTTGAAAACCAATCCAACGCCATGTTCACATCGGCGTCGGGAACTTCGGCATCCAAATTGTGAACGCCATTTCGCGTGTCTGTAATCAATCGCATGATTTACCTTGGAGTTACTATCATTGGTCCATCGGGGCCGACAACTGTGAGCTGCTTTAGCCCTAGCTGCTCAACCATAGACCTTATCCCGCCGTTGGTTCCGCAAGCTGCGCAGGGCGTCCGATCTACATATAGTGTCAGATTTTGGCCGGAGACATCAATACCTTGCTGTTTGATTTGATTAAGGGCATCAATTTCTGCGTGGGTCGATGAGATTGCATTGACCCCCGAGACTGGTTGGCCGTGGGCATTCACACCATAGATTTTTTGTCCATTGATCTCAATTACAGCCAAAGTGCTCTTATCTGCAGCAGTGCCAGCTGGCGGAAGGCCAAGCTGAACACGGAATGTAGCTAGATCATTGAACCCTATTCGGCTGGCCGTTGTGGCTGCTTTTTGAGCGGCAGCGACATCGCTATAGATAGCACCATTTGAGCCGGCGATAACGATATTGCCCTGATCATCGACAACGCGAGCAAAGCCAGCCGGAAGACCACCGACATCGCTGGCGGTCGCCCCCATCGTTGACAACAGAGGCCTGTAACCTTCCGGTACAAGGACGGTTGTTCCATCCGAGGCAGTTAGGGTTCGGTATGCCGTTGTTAGGTTTCCAGAAGTAGTCCCGGATGAACCACTGCCCAGACCACCAGTTATATCGAGAGCGATAAGAAGTGCCGGCAACGTTTTGTTGGCCGCCAACGCCCGATAGGCAAAGGACATGCCTTCAAAGTCGCCCGTCCTAAAGGCATCCGCCAAAACGCCAACTGCAGCGCTGATATCTTTCGATCTCAATGTTTGCCATTGGGCAGCGGTTAAGCTGCTTTGATTGGGATCGGTCGCGTCAAAGTACGCCGTGGCCTGCGACAGCGTGCGCATCATCATGAACTGATCCAATAGGCTTACTGGGCCGGTCCCATTCGCAATAGCGTCAAACATCTCGGCAGCGGCCTGACGGACCTCAAGACGAGCATTGATGCAGGCCGCCGTCTCGCTACCCTTACAAGTTTCCAATTGGTCGTCGCGAGCTTGATCGATCTGCTGTAATTGGTCCAACCGGTCGCAGGCTTTTTGGTCGGTTTTACATTGGGCTCTCAGCTGGTCTCCAAGCTCAATTTCCGCATGTTTCAGATAGTTATACTGATATTGGGCAGCGCTATAGGACGCACCTTCACCACCCCCGACGATACCGCCTAGGCCTGCCGCCAAACTCTGGCCAATGGAAGCGGCAAGTTGTTGACCTGCTTGAGTTCCCTCGTACTCGGTTCCTTTCAGCATGCCGTTAACGAGGTCAGCGATCGCTGGCGAAAGTAAAGACGAGGAAGCGCCGCCTAGAGCGCCCTTAAGAGCTCCTTCCCAACCATTTACACCACCTAATACGCCTGCTCCTATCGCATGCAATGTGGCACGCCCGACTCCTCCCTCTTTCCAGTAGTCCATGCCCGCTTGGTCGTCATGGTCACGTGCCTGCTTGTAGAGCTCTGTCGCGATGTCACCAACCAGCCCCGCCATAGTGGCCTGGGCCGCCTGTAGGTCGGCCTGCGTTTTGTATTGTTCACGCAGGATATTCTGCAAATCCGGCAGTCCGGGCAGCGATGTGTTGGTGTTATCAGTATCACGGCGAATCGCGGAGATATCCCGCGTCTGATGCGCGGGATCAGTGATCGTGATGCCGATATTGCTGCCGATGGCGGAGAGCGCCTGGCCGGTCTTATTCTCGCTGGCCTTTACCGGAGGGGTCGGCATGATACCGCTGGTGCCAATCGATACGCCGTAGGTGTCGGCCTTCCAGGTCGAATGCGTGTCGATATCCGCAACCGTCAGGGTGCCGGTGGAGAAGTTGTTGCGCTCCGTGCTCGCCTCGCTGGTAATCAAGCCGCCGACAAGGCTGGTGTGGCCGCTGACATTGATGTCGAGCCCCCCTGCCCCGGCATGAATGCCCGACTGCTCAACGACAAGGGCGGCGTCGCCCTTGGCTTTCTGCGTGACACCGGAGACACTGGTCGAACCGAAGCCGGTCGAGGCCGAGAGGCTGAGCTGGTCAGCCTTAGCCTTGGCCGTATCCACCTGGCTTTCGATTGTCAGGTTCTTGACGTCGGCGGTGACCGAGTTGCCGGTGATCGTGGCGCCACGCAGCGCCAGGTCATTGGTGATGATGGTGATGTCGCCAGTGCCGTTGACATGCGTATTGGTATGGCTGACGCCGCTCGTATCGGCGCTGCCCTTGCCATAGCCGGCATTGGCGACCAGACCGAGGTCCGCCATGCCCTTGCCACCACCGCCAAAGGTCGCGCCGACCCCGATGCCAGCACTCCAGGACTTGTTGGCGCTGGCCGAATCCGACGTACCGGTAGCGGCGTTGAGGTTAATGTCGCCATTCTTGGCCGAGAGGAAGATGTCGCCGGTCAGCGGATCGCCCGATATCGTCGGGATGCCGTTCTTGTCATAACCGGCCAGGATCTGGGCGCCATCGCTGGTGATGGAGCCATTCTCGGCCTCCATCGAGATCGAGCGGCCAGCGCGGATATCGGTCACGACCGGTGTCGAGGATGAAGAGGACCAGCTGTTTTCCTGATGGTTGGCACCGACCGTCAACGAGACATTGACACCGATATCGCCAGACTTCTGATACTGATCGTAGACCCCCTGCAGATCCTTGTAAGCCTGATAGAAGCCGAGCCCGGCGATAGCCGTATTGGTAACCGCATTGACGCCACCGCTGTCCGACAGGCGCTCGGCCGAGTTCATGATGCTCTGGGCGGCCTTGCCGACCTGGCTCGACACGGTGAGTGTCACACCGGCAAAGCTCTTCTCATGCGCCTCCTGGTAATTGGTGACGTCATTGGCCGACAGCAGATTGATGTCGTTGCCAGCGAAGAGATTGACGTCACGCTCGGCCGAGGCGCTGGTTGCCTGCAGGTTGACGTCATGGCCCGCCGAGATGTTCAGGTCACGGCCGGCGGTGAGTGCCGACATGGCATTGGTATCGGACTGCTGCGCTGTGCTGTCCTTGGTCGACTGCGCACCGATACCCAGCGAGAAGCCGCCACCGCCTGCCGAGAAGGCGATACCGAAGCCGGATTTCTTCTGCTGTTCCGACTGTGACGCGCTTTCCGCGCCCGGCGTGACATTGACATCTCGGGCGGCCGACAGGTTGATGTCGCGATCGGCGGTGACAGACGATCCCATGATGTTGAGGTCGGTCGCCCGTGCGGTCAGATTAACGTCCTGGCCAGCCGACAGCGTGGAGCCGATATTGTCCGTCGAGGACTGCGCGCCCTGTTTTTCGTTTTTGCCAACGAGCGAGATGAAGCCGCCGCCGGAGCCGACGAACAGGCCGGAATCCTTGCGCTGGCTATCGGACTGATGGTTCTCCTGGGCGCCGATGATGGAAACGCTCTCACCGGAGATATTCAGGGAACCATCGGCATTGACCTTCGAGCCAACAATCGCCGCTGCCTTGCCGGCATCGAGATTGACGTCACCCGAGGCTGAGAGCTCAGAGCCGACTGTCGTTTCCTTATAGCCGTCATAGCTGGAGCTGCCGCTGCGCAGGAATCCCTTGCGCTTGGCGCTGTCATGCTCGGTCTCGGTGTCCTTACCGGCGGTGACAATGAGATTGCCGCCGGTCTGGATGTTGAGATCGGACGTATGTGTGGCATCGCCGGCGGTGACCTTGGACGCAGAGACGGTCGTATCTCCACCAGAGATGATGGTGATGCCGTCCTTGCCGCTGATCGTGGAGCCTTCGGCCGTGGTGTTCTCCAGGTGGCCGGAGGCGTTCTCCTTGGTCG
>NZ_AJVM01000034.1:0-28050 GCF_000281735.1 Rhizobium sp. AP16
CCCCCAGCCAATGGCTGGCGGGTGGTGTTGGTAACGGTCAGCGGATGACCGATCAGGGCGTCGCCGCTCATCTGCGCCATATAGGTGCCGGTATGGGCAGCGCCGTTGACATCGAGCGTCAGGCCGTCATCGCCGTTCTGCAGCGCGCGGGCGGCAAGCAGCATCCAGGTCTGTTCCTGGGTGCTGGTATAGATCTTGTTCTTCCATTCGTTGGCGACGACGGTCGACAGTTCCGGAACGATCGGCGGCACGGGGCGGCTTTCGGCCGCCAGCGCTAGCACGGCCGCACCGTCACGCAGCGACGAGCCGTAGTCCGAGCGGGCGAAGCTGACCTTCGTCACCACCGCCTGCTGCGACATCTGCAGCGAGTCGACGAAGATGTTGCGCGAACGCTGGGCATCGCCATAGAGCGCAAGGGCGGCCGCCAGATGTGCCTTGGAGAGCGGCGTCGGGAAGTCATTCAGCATCGTATCGGCGTAGTAGCGAAGATCGCTGATCGAAGCCTTCTTGTTGCGGGCAAGCACATAGAGCGCATAGGCGATCTCGTTGCCGTTATCCTTGACGTTGGTGTTGGCGCTGAGCGCGTTCTGCAGGTTTTCCAATGCCTGCGCCATGGCCTGATCCGGCACCGTGTATTTCTGCTCGCGGGCGCGGGTCAGGAAATCAGTGACATAGGCGTCGAGCCAGAGATCGCCGGAGCCCGGACCCCAAAGGCCGAAGCTGCCGGTGGAGGACTGGTAGGACATTTCGCGATAGATCGAGTCCTGAACGCGTTGGCGGATTTCCGTGTCGTCGGCCAGGCCGTTCTTGATGGCCAGATCACTGAAATAGAGCAGCGGCATCGCGCTGCTGGCCGTCTGCTCGGCGCAGCCATAGGGATAGTGGCTGAGGCTCATCAACAAGGCCGGCACGTCAAAGGCGCCGGAGCGGCTGACATTGACGCTGACCGAAGCGCCGGGCAGCACGCTGTCGGCGAGCAGGTCGGCATTGATGGTCAGGCTCTTTCCAGGCGCCAGCGAGACGAGCCGCCGTTCGGTCACCGGCAATTGTGCCGGGCGGACGGGGAGGTCAAGAGATTGATCGAGCGACAGTCCGGAAGCGCCGGACAGGTTGATCGAAACCGTGCCGGCCCCCGGCTGTCCTCCGGTCAAGGGCAGGGTGATGTCGTATTTGCCGCCCGGCTGCAGATTGATCGTCTGCTGGGTGGCGCTGGCATCGACGGTGACCGCCGCATTGCCGGTAACCGCCAGTTTGTAGTCGCCGGCGGGGGCATCGGTATTGGCGATATCCAGCCGCAGATTGGCCTTGTCCCCCGGCGCGAGGAACCTCGGCAGGCTGGCGGTGACGACGACCGGATCGCGGATGATGACATCCTGCGTCGCATGCCCGACACCGGCCTTCGACCAGGCAACCGCCATCAGGCGCGCCGTGCCGTTAAACTGCGGAATGTCGAAGCTGATATTGGCCTTGCCGTCGGCATCGAGCTTGACCGGGCCGGAGAAGAAGGCGACCAGCTTTTGTGTCGGCGGGCTCGCCGCCAGACCCGCCTGTCCACCGTCGCCGCCGGTGCGCAGCTTGCCGGTCGCGCCGAGCGAGCCATCGATCAGGCGGCCGTAGATGTCGCGGATTTCAAGTCCGAGCTGGCGCTGGCCATAATACCAGTCGTCCGGTGCCGGCGGCTCGTAACGCGTGAGGTTGAGAATGCCGACGTCGACAGCGGCAAGCGTCACATAGGCATCCTCGTTCGCACCTGCTCCGGTCACCTGCACGGCAATGTTCAGCGGTTGGCGCGGCAGCGTCTTTGGCGGCGCATCGAGCTTGACCTGCAGCTTGCGTTCGCCGGGATCGACTGCCGCCCATTTGATGCCGATGGCGCGCATCGGCATGCGGCTTTCCTGCGCTTCGCCGGGTCGGAAGAGGGTGGCGGTCAGATAGGTGCCAGCACCCCAATCGGCGGTGACGGGAATATCGACTTCGCCGCCGGTGGCGCCGATATCGGCATTGGCAACCGAAATCAGCGTTTCGGAGCCGGCCGTCACCATCAACTGGCCGGCATAGCGCGAGGTCACCTTGAGCTTTGCCGTATCGCCGACATGATAGCTGCTCTTGTCGAGCGCCACTTCCAGCGCGTCCGGAGTTTCGGTCGAGGTCGAGGCGACATACCAGCCGGCATTGAACTCGACGCTGGATTCCGGGCCGTTCGTATCTGCTGTGTCCACTTCCAGCCGGTAGCGGCCCCAGGTGACGGGCACGGAGATTTCCGCGCCGTCAGTGGTGGCGTTGATCGTGCCGGTTGCGACCTGCTTGGTCGAGGTGATGGGTTCGTATTTCCAGCTATTGCCGTCGCGATACCATTGATAGTCGCGCTCGACGCTGAGCAGCTTCCAGGTCAGGCCCTGCATGGCCTGCTTCTGGCCGTTCTGGTCGATTGCGATGACATGGAAGGCGCCGAGGGAATTCTCACCGAGATCGCCGTCGAATTCCGGCTTGATGCCGATGCGCGGCCCATCTGCCCTGACCGGCAGCGTCAGCGAGCGCTCGACGGCGCGGCCGCCGGCTTCCTGCATCCGTACGGTGATGTCGGCGTTGAGCAATTGCGTGGTCGAGGGGGTGTCGTTGATGGTGACGTCGAAGGTCGTCTTGCCATCTTCGTCCAGCGCTTGCAGGTCCTCGAGCGGCACCTGCGAGCTCTCGGCCTTGTTGTCGCTGCTGCTGCTATCGCTGTCGTCGCTGGCATTTTGCCCGGCGCCCTCGTCGGCGAGGCCGAACTGATAGCCCTTGTAATCGTCGCTCTGGCGCGTCGGCTTCAGCGTCACTTCGCCTTCCAGGCTGAGACCGGCGGCTGGCGCACCATAGAGATAGCGCCCTTCGATGTTGACCGGCGTCGGCTTGCCGACTTCGATCGCCTTGGCGTCGCTCTTCATGTCGAATTCGGTGCGATCCGGCACGAAGTCGTCGACGAGGAAGGTTTGCGAGCCGATCGAGGAACCCTTCGGATCGGTATAGATGTTCATCGTCCAGCTGCCGCGCATCGCCGTCTGCTGCAGCGGCAGGTCAACATTATAGCCGCCGAGCTTGCCGCCGTCGGTAACGATGCGGCGATCCTCGACGCCGTCGGGGCGCAGGAAGACGAAGGTGAGCGGCAGGTTCTCGACCGCCACGGAGCTGATGTCACGCGCGAGCGCCGAGGCATGCACCGTCTCGCCGACACGGTAGATGCCGCGTTCGGTCCAGGCGGTAAGGTCGATCGCGCCCGGCGCGGTGCGGCCAGCGACGCCACGGTCGGAAAGATCGAAGCCGGCGCGGGTCATGTCGAGGAAGACATAGTCCTGATCGCCGTTCTGAGCGGTGATGACGGCCGGCGTCATGCCGGCGGTGCCGCGCATCAGGCCGGCGCTGAAGGTGGCGCGGCCATTGGCATCGGTCTTGGCGGTGCCGAGGATTTCGTTGTTTTTGGCGAGCAGTTGCAGCTCGACGCCGGCGGTCGGCTTGGCGCTGCCGAGCGAGCGGGTGAACACGTTCAGCCCATCCGTGCCGGCATAGGTGGTGATGCCGATATCGGAAACCACGAACCATTGCGTCGCCTGCGAATCCCACTCCTGGACGCTGCTATTCGGCGCGACGGCGGTCAGCACATAGACACCGGGCTTGCGCTTCGGCAGGGCTTCGTCGATCGGGAAGCTGGTGACGACATCCTTGTTCAGGTTCTGCTGGATCTCGATCGAACCCTGCCAGACCAGTTCGCCGCTGGTGTCCTGAATGGTCTGGGCGCCATAGCCGCTCATCTGCGTCAGGAATTGCGAATTATTCAGCAGTTGGGCAATGTTGCGGTCGCCGATGCGGTAGAGTTTCAGATTGGCCGTGGCGGTGTTGACCGAGACGATCGGGATGCCGCGGCGCGCGGTCGACGGCAGCACGAAATTGTCGCCGGTGAAGCGGATCGAAGCCGAGCGGTCCTTGACGTAGATGTCGACATTGACCTGCGTGGCGAGATCCTCATCGACGGAGGAGGGCAGGCCGGGGCGCAGCGAAATCCTGTAGCGCTGGCCGAAGTCGAGGCCTTCGACGCAAATCTGGTTGTCCTTGGCATCGACGCCCTTGGGGGCGGCGCCATTGACGGTGACGAAGGGGGTGTAATCGACGCCGCTCTTCACCAGTTTTTCGGAGAACTGCACGCAGGCGCGCGGCGAGGCGTTGTCGTTATCCAGCGTGTTGCCGGAAACGCGGAAACCCTGGCGGGCCTTCAGGTCGTCATAGGCGGCCTGGACCGCGGCGGAACTCGTGAGCGCGAGGCTCGCCTTATAGGCGCTCAATGCCTGGCGGTAGTTCTGCGCATTTTGCAGCGAGGTTGCGAGCACGGCGAGTGCATCGGCGCGGCTCGAGGTCGTGCGGGAGAGCTGATAGCCGTTGAGCGCGGCATAGGCTGCCTGGGTTGCAAGTGATGTGTCGTTGGTCGTCGTATTGGCGGCGCGCGCCATCTCGATCCAGAGATCGCCATTGTCCGGCGTGAGCAACAAGGCACCCTGGAAAGCGTTCAGCGCGTTGTTGACATTGCCGGAGGTAATCTCGATGCGGCCAAGCGCGATCAGGCTTTCAACGCCTTGCCCCTTCAGCTCGGCGCCGAGCGTCAGCCGGCTTTTCGCATCGCGTGCGCTCTGGATGAAATTGTCGGAGAGGAAGGAAAGCGCGGGTGCCGCGCCGATATCCGGCTCACTGGCGGCGGCCGTCTCGACGATCTTGCCGGCGATGGCGCCTGCCACAGTGTTGAGCTGGTTAAAATCGGACTTCAGGAAGCACCATTTCACCTTGGGATTATAGGTGAAGGCCTTGCACGATTTGTCGCCGATGCAGGACGTCGAGCATTGGTCGAGCGTCACGTTCTGCTCGGTGCGCAGGTCGAAACCGTAGTAGTCGCCGTCCTGCGTGGTGACCACTTGTCGCTTGGTGTCGGCAGCCCCTGCCGGCATCAATGTGGTGAAAGTAGCGAGAAGAAAAGCGGAAAGCCCGATAAACGCGCGCATAGACATAAGTCCTCCCCAACGCTGCCGTTTTTGATTGGCCGCACTCTTCAAACTTCAGGTTGGTTTGTCAACCAAGCGTGGAGAAGTGAATGTGCGGTTTACGACTATGACGATCTATCTGGTGCACGAAATGATACGGACAAGGTGTGGCGCTCGTAGGATATGCTTTCACGGATACGAATTCTATCCCACGCTCCGCCGCATCGGTGCTGCCGCATAAAAGAAAAGACATCGGCCCGGAAACCGATGTCCTTATTACATGGTTGCATGTCGGATGCTTGACGACGTTGTCAGATATTCGTCATCGCCAGCGAAGCCTCGGTATATCGTTTTCCGGCTACCTTTTCGAGCGGCATGATATCGCTCAGCGCCTGCACTTCGGCAGCCGAAAGCCTGATGTCGGCGGCTGCCGCGTTTTGTTCGAGATGGTGCAGTTTGCGGGCACCGGGGATCGGCACGATATCGTCGCCCTGATGCAGGACCCAGGCGAGCGCCAGCTGCGCGGCCGTGACGCCCTTGTCCTTGGCGAGGGATTCGAGCTTGGCGACGAGGGCGGCGTTGGCGTCGAAGTTCTCATCCTGGAAGCGCGGCAGGCTGCGGCGGAAATCGTCCGTGGCAAGATCGTCCACCTTGCTGATCGCGCCGGTCAGGAAGCCACGGCCAAGCGGGCTGTAGGGCACGAAGCCGATGCCGAGTTCGCGGCAGACGGCAAGCACATCTTCTTCCGGGTCGCGGGTCCAGAGCGAATATTCGCTCTGCAGCGCGGCGATCGGGTGCACCGCATGGGCGCGGCGGATGGTGGCGGCTCCCGCTTCCGAAAGGCCGAGCGCGCGCACCTTGCCTTCCTTCACCAGATCCGCCATGGCGCCGACCGTATCCTCGATCGGTACATTCGGATCGACGCGGTGCTGGTAGAACAGGTCGATGACATCGGTGCCGAGCCGCTTCAGCGATGCTTCGGCCACCTCCTTCACATGTTCCGGCCGGCTGTCGACACCGACCATCGATGCCAGGCCCGACTTTGTCAGATCGAGCTTGAAGCCGAACTTGGTGGCGATGACGACGCGGTCGCGGACCGGCTTCAGCGCCCGGCCGAGCAACACTTCATTGGTAAAGGGGCCGTAGGTCTCGGCGGTATCGAAAAAGGTGACGCCAAGATCGACGGCGCGATGCAGCGTCTTCACCGATTCATTCTCGTCGGAAGCACCATAGCCGAAGCTCATGCCCATGCAGCCGAGGCCGACGGCGGAAACGGTGAGATCCTGTCCGAGTTTGCGGGTTTTCATTGTCGTATTCCTCTTGAACTTTGTTGCGTTCGGCGCCGACCAGGCTGGCCGTTCGTGTTGACGAGAGGAACGTAGGCTCCTCGATAATGAATGAAAATCCGTGCAAACTCTAACAGGCTGTTCTATCATTTAGATCAATGAACAGAACCCAGCTCTCTCAATTGGCGGTTCTTGCTGCCGTCGCCGCCCATCGCAGCTTCCGTGCCGCCGGCAAGGAATTGTCGATTGCGCCCTCTGCCGTCAGCCATGCCATCTCCAGCCTGGAAGAGAGCCTTGGCGTGCGGCTGCTTGCTCGCACCACCCGCAGCGTCTTGCCGACGGAGGAGGGCCAGACGCTGCTGGACCGACTGGCGCCGGCTCTGGAGCAAATCGATATCGCGCTGGAGGATACGCTGGCCATGCGCGGCCGCCCGGCGGGCAATTTGCGCATCACCGCGCCGCGCTTCGCCTCCGATCTGCTGATGGCGCCACGGCTCGGCGATTTCCTCAATACCTATCCCGACATCACGCTGGAGATCGCCAATGAGGATGGTTTCAGCGATATCGTCAAGGAAGGCTTCGATGCCGGCATCCGGCTGGAGGAGAGCGTCGAGGGGGACATGATCGCGGTGAAGGTATCACCCGACATCCGCACGGTCATCGCCGGATCTCCGGCCTATTTCGAGAACAATCCTAGGCCGTTGCACCCGCGTGATCTCGTCCATCACCGCTGCATCAAGCGGCGTTTTACCGATGGGTCGATCTATCGCTGGGAGTTCGAGAAGGATGGCCGCGAGCTGATCGTCGCCGTCGACGGCCCCTTGATCGTCATCGAGGACCGGCTCGCGGTTCTGGCGGCAGTCAACGGCGCCGGCCTCTCCTATCTGTTCGACATACGCGTAAAGCAGGAACTGGCGGACGGCAGCCTGATCCGCGTGCTGGAGGACTGGTGCCCGCCTTATCCCGGCTTCTGCATCTATTATCCCAGCCGCCGCCAGATGCGCCCGGCGCTGAGAGCCTTCATCGATTTCTTCAAATACACCGGGCCGTGAGGTGAGCAGCGGGAAAATCCGCTGCTGACGGAATCGGGTGGTGGTTCGCAGTAAAAATGTCTGAACTCGCCGTACGAACCGAGACAAGGATTGCAGAGGATGAAAAAGCCGGGATCGATGAAGGGCTTGGAGGAACTCGGACGCGTCAGGCTGTCGAAGAATTTCTTCTTCCGCGACTTCCTGCATTCGGAGATCGCCGATTTCTACCGCATTCCCAATATCCCCGAGGATCCTGATCTCGCGATCGAGAGCGGCCGCAGGCTTTGCGAGGAACTGCTGGAGCCGCTGGAGGCCACCTTCGGTCGGCTGCATATCCGCTCCGGCTATCGCGCCCCTGATGTCAATGCCTTCGGCAACAGGAACGGGCTGAACTGCTCGACCAATCCTCACACCGCCGCCCATCACATTTGGGACATGCGCGATCTGGACGACTGCATGGGCGCCGCCGTCTGCGTCGTCGTGCCGTGGCTGATCGATCATTGCCACGAGGAGGGAGATTGGCGGAAGCTGGCCTGGTGGATCCACGATCACCTGCCCTATGCCTCGCTCTGCTTCTTCCCGAAACTATGGGCCTTCAACATCCAGTGGCACGAGCGGCCGATGCGAACCATCCAGAGCTATGTCAGCCCGCGCGGCATGCTGACCAAGAGGGGCATGGCGAACTGGGAAGGCGATCATTCGGCTCTCTACGAAGGGCTGCCAAAGCTTAGAACTTGATGCGGTAACGAATGAGCCCATCGCTCTTGATGTAGCTGTCATAGAGCTTGCGGGCCGTGGCGTTGTCCTCTTCGGTGTGCCAATAGAGCCGCGCCCAGCCATTCCCCTTGCAAAGCGAGACGAGATCGTCGAGCAACGCTCGGCCGACGCCCTGGCCGCGTGTGCTTTCGTCGACGAAGAGGTCCTCGAGATAGCATTCCGGTTCTCTGATCCATGTGCTCTCATGCGTCAGGCACAGTGCGAAACCCGTGACCTCACCATCGACCTCGGCGACGCGCATGAACATGGCGGACACCGGATCGAATATCCGGCGCCATGTCATGTCGGTGATATCGGGCGCGACGTCGGCGCGATAGAAGGCGAGATATCCGGCCCAAAGCTTGCGCCAGCGGGTTTCGTCTTCAGGCTTGGCGTCGCGCACGACCACGGTCATCGGTTCGTCCTTGTCTATTCGCCGGCCTTGTCGAGCAGGGCCATGGCCTCGTCGGAAAGCTTGAGCTTCGCCGAATTGATCAGCGCGTCAAGCTGGCCGAGGCTGGTGGCGCTGGCGATCGGGGCGGTGACGCCTCGTTTGCGCAGCAGCCAGGCAAGCGCGACTTCGGCTGGCTTCGAGCCGGTTTCGTCGGAAACCTTGTCGAGAGCTGCAAGAATGCGCAGGCCCTTGTCGTCAAGATAGGCAGCCACTCGGTTTTCGCGCGCCCGTCCCTCGGTATCAGCCTTGGTGCGGTATTTGCCGGTGAGGAAGCCGGCGGCGAGGCTGAAATAGGTGATGACGCCGATGTCTTCTCGCACGCAGAGATCCGCCAGCGGCCCTTCGAAGCTGTCGCGCGCATAGAGGTTATATTCCGGTTGCAGCACGTCGTAGCGCGGCAGGCCTGTCTTGGCGGCGGCATCGAGGGAAGCCTGCAACTGCTCGGCGTTAAGGTTGGAGCAGCCGACATGGCGGATCTTGCCCTGTTCCTTCAGCTTGGCATAGGCGCTGAGTGATTCCTCATGCGGCGTTTCCGGGTCCGGCCAGTGCGACAGATAGAGGTCGATATAGTCTGTCTGCAGCCGCTTCAGCGAAGCGTCGACCGCCTGGAGGATATAATCGGCCTTCAGGCCCTTCTTGTCCGGCCCCATGTCCGAGCCGACCTTGGTGATGATGATGGCCTTGTCGCGGGCGATGCCGCTCTGCTTCAGCCACTTGCCGATGATCTCCTCGGAATCGCCGCCCTTGTTGCCGGGAACCCAGCGGGAATAGACGTCGGCGGTGTCGATCGTGTTGAAGCCGGCGTCGAAGAAGGCGTCGAGCAGGGCATAGGAGGTTTTCTCATCGGCCGTCCAGCCGAAGACATTGCCGCCGAAAACGATCGGGGCGACGAAAAGATCGGTACGTCCAAGCTTGCGCAGGTCCATGATACATCTCCAAATCACTTGAGTGGGAAGCTGGCGTCAGAGGCGCCAGCGGGGAGGGACAAGGCAGGCTACCGCCGAGGCCAGCGAAATTCCACTAACGATTTCTTTATTCGGCTGCGGATCGCCGGTAGTGGCTGGGCGGCAGTTCGTTGTATTTCGACCAGACTCGCCGCATGTGCCGCGGCGAGGCGAAGCCGGATTTTTCCGCCACGCGCTCCATGTCCATACGCGAATTGGTCAGCACGTCGCGGGCAAGGGTGACGCGCATCAGATTGACATAGGCGGTCACCGACAGGCCGGCATGCTCCTGGAACAGCCGGGATATATGCCGCGCGCTCATCGCGCCAATCCGGGCAAGTTCGGACAGCGACCAGCCATGAGCGGGGTCGGCCATGATTGCGTCCTGTACGCGGTGAATGGCGGGATGGACATGGTTTCGGCCGCTGAGCCAGGGCGAAAGCTGCGGTTCGGCGCCGGTGCGGCGCATATAGACGACCATGTGGCGGGCGATCGTCAAGGCCGTTACCGGCGAGGTGAGTTTCGAGGCGATATGCAGCATCAGGTCCGTGCCGGTGGAAATGCCAGCGCTGGAATAGCGCTCGCGATCCTCGACATAGAGCCTATTGTCGAGAACCCGCGCGGTCGGGGCATAGTGCCGGACCTCTTCGATGCAGGCCGCATGCGTCGTGCAGGCATGGCCCTCGAGCAGGCCGGCGCGGGCGGCGAGCACGGCGCCGGAGCAGATGGTGACGAGCGTGATGCCGGGGCGGATGGCCGTCTTCAGCCAGGCGGTGAGAATATCCAATTCCGGTTCGACATCATCGGCGTCAGACGGCGGCGTGACGCTGCCGGAGACGACGACATAGGCTCCGTCGGGAATACGATCCGGCAGCGGCGACAGTTCGGCAAGCAGCAGTCCGACCGACGTCGTCTGCGTCGGCCGGGCGGCGATAAAGCGATAGTCGAACAGGACGTCATCCTGTTCGACATTGGCGCGGCGCAGAACCTCCATCGGCCCGGCGACATCCATCAGCAGCGTATAGGGCGGCAGGACGACATAGACCGGAATGATGCGGCGATGGACGTGTCTGTCGCCTTGGTTCATGCGGCGCTCCTGAGCGCCGTCGAGGCAAGCGCGTCTTCGACCGTCGCGATGCGGGCGAAACGGCCGGCCAATACGAGTTCGGTGCGCTTCTTGATGTCATCGGCGCTGAAGACCGTGCCCGACGCATGCGTCATCGGGAAGGTTAACGTCGCCTCGGTGACGTAGTCGACGGCATAGCCGAGATCGGAGGCATGGCGCGTCGTGGTTTCGCAGCATTGCTCGGTGCGGATGCCGGAAACGATCAGCTTGCGGATGCCGTTTTCCACCAGCCAGACATCGAGACCCGAGCCGACCAGCGCGGAATGGCGATGCTTGTGGAAGACGGCGTCAGCGTCGAGCGTGATCTCGTCGAGCTTGCGGACATAGCCGCTCTTCAGGCTGAAATGCTCGTCGCCATCGCCGTCGACATGAAAAATCTGCACGACGGGAATGTCACGCGCCTTGGCGCCGTCGATCAGCGCCTGCAAGCGGCTGGTGAAGGCGGGCAGGTCGTCCGTTTGCCAGTAGGGACGCTGGCGGAAGGATTCCTGGACATCGATAACCAGCAGGGCGGTGTTGGCATGGGACATTTTCGTATCTCCTGTGTTTGAAGGATAGCCGAAGTTAGATCCCAATAGATAGCCAGGAAAGCCAGGTGTCGGACAAAATGAGGACAAATTCGGCCATCCATACTTTCGGAGCTTTTGCATGTTTTTGGCGGCGCGTCGTTCCAAGCCGTTGCGCCGTCGCTAAGGGCCGAATAAGGTCCACCCCGGTTTCATCCGAGCGATGACGCCTCCCTCGTTTCGCTCCGCCCATCAATGTCATAGGATCCCAGCCGAAAGCCGCGCCGCGTTTGACGCCCTGCGGACCGTCGCTTCGGGATCATCTTCCAGGAGGAAAATCATGTTGCGTTTCGGAATCTTGTCGACGGCGAAGATTGGCCGCGATCTGGTCGTGCCCGCCATTCAGGATGCGGAGAATTGCGTGGTGACGGCGGTCGCCAGCCGCGATCTCGCCCGCGCAAGGCAGATGGCGGATCGCTTCTCCGTGCCGCATGCTTTTGGCTCCTACGAGGAGATGCTGGCCTCCGACAAGATCGATGCCGTCTATATTCCGCTGCCGACGGCGCAGCATGTCGAGTGGACGATCAAGGCGGCGGACGCCGGCAAGCATGTGCTCTGCGAAAAACCGATCGCGCTGAAGGCCGAGGAGATCGACAGCCTGATCGCCGCCCGCGACCGCAACAAAGTATTGGTGAGCGAAGCCTATATGGTGACCTATGCGCCGGTCTGGCGGAAGGTGCGCTCGCTTCTGGCGGATGGCGCCATCGGCCGCCTGCGCCATATCCAGGGCGCCTTCACCTATTTCAACCGTGATGCCGGCAACATGCGCAACATCCCGGCGCTCGGCGGCGGCGGTCTGCCCGATATCGGCGTCTATCCGACGATATCAGCCCGTTTCGTCACCGGCCGCGAGCCCTTGCGCATCCAGGCGGTCACCGAGCGCGATCCGGAATTCGGCACGGACATCTATTCCAGGGTCAAGGCCGACTTCGGTGATTTCGATATGAGCTTCTATGTCTCGACGCAGATGGCTAACCGCCAGGTCATGGTCTTCCATGGCACGGAAGGCTTCATCGAGGTGAAGTCCCCCTTCAATGCCGACCGTTATGGCGCCGAAGAGCTGGAATTGACCAATCGCAGCCACACGGAATCGCAGATTTTCCGCTTCCCCGACAGCCGCCAGTACAGGCGTGAAGCAGAAGCCTTCGCGTCCGCCGCTCTCGGCAAGGAGGCCGAAGTTGTGTCGCTCGAAAGCTCCAAGCTCAATCAGAAGGTCATAGACGCCATCTATCGCGCCAGCGAAAAGGACGGCTGGGAACCGATCTGACCGGGATCTTTAGGGATTTTGGCGGTGGCGGAAGACGAAGCGCGAATAGCCGAAGAAGCTGAACGCCGTCGCCGCAGCTGATGCCAGGATCAATGCGATGATCGGCCGCAAGCTCGGCTCGGCGACCAGCAGCGAGCTGAACAGGGCATAGTTCAGCACTGCCGAGGTCAGGCCGACCGAACCATAGCGGAAGCCTTCGGCCGCCAGCGAGCGGCCGGAACGGCCAAAGGTGAAATTACGGTTGAGGAACCATGTGGCGAGCAGCGCGCTTGGTATGGACACCGCCCGGCCGATAAAGGGGCCGAAGGGCGTGTACCAAAGCAGCAAATGCAGTACGCCCGCATCGACCACGAAGCCAACGCCGCCGGCGATCAGGAAGCGAAGAAGCCTCTTCATGCAGCCTTGGCCCTTTTTCTCCGGCTTGCCGGCTTCTCGTGTTCCGTCATGTAGCCCGTTTGCTCATCATCAATATCAATCCGGTGAGATGCGGGCTTGGCCAGGCTCATATAGTGAATGCGAAGCTGTTCGGCACGGGCACGGGCGACCGAGTCGAGGATCAGCCCGGCGGTGAACAGCATGAAGGAAATCATCATCAGCGCCATGGAGAGCACCCAGGTCGGCATGCGCAAGACCTGGCCGGTCTCGAAATATTCAACGAAGACCGGGATCATGAAGCCGATGCTCATCTCCATGGAAATGGCGCCCAGAATGCCGAAGAAAGCGAAGGGCCGCGTTTCCTTCATCAGCATCGCGAACATCCAGAGGATCTTCCAGCCGTCGCGGAAGGTCGACAGCTTGGAATGCGACCCCTCCGGCCGGCGGCCATAGTCGAGCTCCAGCTCGCTGACCGGCAGCTTCAGCCGGGAGGCATGCACCGACATTTCCGTCTCGATCTCGAAGCCGCCGGAGACGGCCGGGAAGCTCTTGACGAAGCGGCGGGAGAAAGCGCGGTAGCCGGAGAAGATGTCGGTGAAATCGGGGCCGAAGATGGTGCGGTAAAGCCAGTTGAAGATGCGGTTGCCGAAGGCATGTCCCTGGCGGCCGGCATCGTCGTGGACGCCGCGGCGCGTGCCCACCACCATATCGGAGCCTTCGGTCAGAAGCGTGCGGATCAGCTCCTCCGCATCGTCAGGCGCATAGGTGCCGTCGCCATCGGCCATGAGATAGATGTCGGCGTCGATATCGGCGAACATGCGGCGCACCACATGCCCTTTGCCCTGCCGGCGCTCGCGCACGACTGTTGCGCCCGCGAGCATGGCGTGCAGCGCCGTGGTGTCGGTGGAATTGTTGTCGTAGACGTAGATGCCGGCCTGTGGCAGTGCCTTGCGAAAGCCACGGACGACGTCGCCGATCGTGGCGGCTTCATTATAGCAGGGCAGGAGGACGGCGATGTTCAGCTTCTCGTTCCACATGGTCTCTGGCCAGTTCCTACGCGTGACTTTCACTTGCGACCTATTGGACGAGAACCTATCCCGTTGCGCGTTAATAAGACCCTAGGGCTGTGGGCGAAAAATGGCAGGTTGCGGCTTGCGAGGGAACATTATCGTGATATTTGCGGCCGCGTCGCCCCGCTTTACGCTTTCTTGATTGCCAGCGGTTAGCGTGGCGCCCCGGATGTCCTTCGAATACGGGGTTTTATCGAGATGGCGCAGACGCTGACAGTAACGCGCGGAGCGGCCGTTACGGCGCAAACGGAAGTACCGTCGCTCTGGTCGCGGCCGAGGCTCGTCGCGCTGATCTACACGCTCTTCACCATCGTCGTGCTGCTGATCTTCAATCGCCATGCCACCGACTATGTCGGCCCCGACAATGATGACGTCATGCGCCTGGTCGAAGTGCGCGATCTCCTTGGCGGCCAGGGCTGGTTCGACATGATGCAATATCGCCTCGGCCTTGATGGCGGGACGCTGATGCACTGGTCGCGCTTCATCGACCTGCCGATCGCCAGCTTGATTGCCTTCTTCCGGCTGTTTCTCGCGCCGGAAAGCGCGGAAGCGGCGGCGCTCACTGTCTGGCCGCTGATGCTGGTATTGCCGTTGATGGCCTTCATGGGGCTTGCCGGCCGCCGGATCGCCGGCGTCGAGGGCATGCATTTCTCGCTGATCCTGACGACGCTCTTCGTGGTGACGTCCCGCCGCTTCATGCCGGGCTCGATCGATCATGACAATGTGCAGCTCGGTCTCGTCGCGCTCTCCGTCGCCATGCTGGCGGACGAGAGCTACCGTCCGCGCAATTTCGCCATTGCTGCGATTGCCCTTGCCATCGCGCTCGGCATCGGCGCGGAGACGACGCCCTTCGTCGCCGTCGCCTGCATGGCCGTCGCCGGTCTCTGGGCCTGGGATGGCGAGGTCTTCGCGCCCGCCGCCCGCGCCTTCGCCCTGACGCTGACCATTGCCGTCAGCGCTGCCTTCTTCGCGCTGGTGCCGCCGCATCTCTATTCCGCAGTCACCTGCGACAACCTCTCGCTCGGCTTCTACAGCATCACCAGCGTCGGCGGCGCCGGCCTGCTGCTGTCGGCGCTGTTTGCCAGCCGCCTGCCGCGGCCGTGGCGCCTGGCGGTACTGGTGGCCAACGGCGCCGCCGTCTTCGCGACGACCCTGGTGATCGCGCCGCAATGCCTGCGTAATCCGCTCGCCGATCTCGACCCGATGCTGGTGCAGCTCTGGCTGAACAAGGTCACCGAGGCGCAGTCGATTTTCTCACTGACGCAACATCAGCCGGAAACGCTCGGCGCCTTCTACTTTACCGGCTTGCTGGCGATCCTGCTTTGTGTTTTCCGCATGCTACGCGGCGAGCGCGTCCGGCTGCATGCGGTTCTCCTGGCCCTGGTCGCCGTCAACTGGATCATCGCGCTGGTGCAGGTGCGCGGGGCGGAGTTTTCCAATCTGCTCGCCATTCCGCCGCTCGCCATCCTGCTGGCTGAGCTTCGCCGCGTTTCCGCCGCCGACACGAAGAATGTTCGCGCCGCCGTGATGTATGTTGTCGTCACGCTGCTTTCCGTACCGGCTGTCTGGGCCGTCGGCGGTGCGCTTGCCAAGAATGGGGTCACAAACAGTTTCGCTGCCAATGTGGACGAGACGGGAGACTGCGCCTCAAGGGAAGCCTTTGCGCCGATCGCCGGTCTCGCCCCCGGCGTCGTTTCCGCGCCGTCGAATATGGGCTCGCCCCTTCTGCGCTTCACGCCACATCGCACGCTCTCAGGTCCCTATCATCGTGATCCGGATGGGATGCTTACCGAACTGCATATCGGCCTTGCCGAGCCGAAGGAGGCGGAAGCCTTCCTGCGCGGCGCGCATGTGACGCTGCTTGCCTTCTGCCCCGGGGACCCGCAGGTGCAGGAAGTTTCGGAGCTGAAGCCGGAGGGACTCTATGCCCAGCTCGGCAAGGGTCATGTGCCCGCCTATCTGGAGCCGATCCCGGCAGCGGCGAAGTCGGATGTGCGGTTCTTCCGGTTCAAGCCGCAGGATTGAACGTGCAGTTCAGGCCCGTCGCTGGTGTTCCAGCACGTCGAGCGTGATGAGGTAACCGATAAAGCCGAGATTGTAGCCGCCGAGCGCGATGAACAATGTTGTCAGCGGCGGTGGAACCATCGAGACGGCGACGGCTGCCATGAAGGCGACACTCACCAGAGCCGCGCCCAGGATCGAGACGATCGCCGAGCGCTGTAGGCCGGCGGCAATTCCAATGATCGTGGCGGTTACGAATATCATCGCTCCACCTCCTCTTTACCAAGAACCAGTTTGCACAGAATTACACGGGGATGGCTAAGAAAGGCTTTGTGGATAGGGTTAACGTCTGATGAAGTCTCACTTCGCCACGGGTCCTATTGGACGTGCAAAGGACGCAGCGGCACTTTTTGAATCTCCGCATTTTCGGCAAGTTCGGATAAAAGACCGTATGAGCAGCTTCTTTGAGAATGATTCGCCGTCGAATCTTGCGGAATACTCCGTCTCGGAATTGTCCGGGTCGATCAAGCGCACCGTCGAGAGCGCCTTTGATCAGGTGCGCGTGCGCGGTGAAATCTCCGGCTATCGCGGGCCCCATTCTTCCGGCCACGCCTATTTTTCGCTGAAGGACGACCGCGCCCGCATCGACGCGGTGATCTGGAAAGGCACATTTTCGAAGCTGAAATTCCGCCCCGAGGAGGGAATGGAAGTCATCGCCACCGGCAAGGTGACGACCTTCCCCGGCTCCTCGAAATACCAGATCGTCATCGAAACGCTGGAACCGGCCGGTGCCGGCGCGCTGATGGCGCTGCTCGAAGAGCGCAAGCGCAAGCTCGGTGCCGAAGGCCTGTTCGATGCCGAGCGCAAGCGCCGGCTCCCGTTCATGCCCAAGGTGATCGGCGTCGTCACCTCGCCGACCGGCGCGGTCATCCGCGATATCCTGCACCGCATCTCCGATCGTTTCCCCGTGCATGTCCTGGTCTGGCCGGTGAAGGTGCAGGGGGAGGGTTCGGGCGACGAGGTCGCGAACGCCATTCGCGGCTTCAACGAAGTTGCGCCCGGCGGCCCGTTGCCGCGTCCGGATGTCCTGATTGTCGCCCGTGGCGGCGGTAGCCTTGAGGATCTCTGGAGCTTCAACGAAGAGGCGGTGGTGCGCGCTGCCGCTGCAAGTGAAATCCCGCTGATCTCCGCCGTCGGTCACGAGACCGACTGGACGCTGATCGACTATGCCGCCGATGTGCGCGCGCCGACGCCGACCGGAGCCGCTGAAATGGCCGTGCCGGTCAAGGCCGATCTGGAAGCGCAGCTCGCAAGCTTTGCCGCCCGCCTGCAGGGAGGCGTGAGCAGGCAGATGGACCAGCGCCGGCAGGCGGTGCGCGCGCTGCTGCGCGCGCTTCCCTCGCTCGACCAGCTTCTGGCCCTGCCGCGCCGCCGCTTCGATGAGGCGGCTTCCGGCCTCGGTCGCGGGCTCGAGCTGAATACGCTCAACAAGCGCCGCACCTTTGAGCGTGCCGCCTCGCATCTGCGGCCCGATGTCCTGTCGAACCGCATCGTGGAGCGGCGTCAGATGCTGAGCGAGCGGATGACCCGCGCCGAGCGCACCATCGAGCGGATGATCGACCGCGCCCGCGCCCGCATCGGCCGCGCCGACGCGGTTTTCGCGACGCTGCCCTCGCGGCTGGAGACGCAGACCGGACGTGCCCGCGATCTGCTCGGCAATCTTTCCCGCCGCACCGATACGGCGATCCGACATCAGCTGGTGCGAGCGCGTGGTGAACTGGCGGCGCAGGAGCGCGTGCTGCAATCGCTCTCCTACAAGAACGTGCTGAAGCGCGGCTATGCCGTGGTGCGTGACGAGGCCGACCGGCCGGTGTCGCTGGCCGCGGCGCTCGCCACTGGTGCGGCAATCTCAATCGAATTCGCCGACGGTCGTGTCGGCGCAGTCACCGGAGACAATTCCGTCGCCCCAGCACCCACGGAGCCGCCGACCGGCGTGCCGCCACAGAAGAAGCGCGTTGCGAAACCGGCCGGTTCCGCCGATCCGTCGAACCAGGGCAGCCTGTTCTAATGCGCATCCTGCTGGTTCTGGCCCATCCGCTGGAGGATAGTTTTGCCGCAGCGGTGGCGAAAACGGCAAAGGAGACGCTCGTAGCCGGCGGGCATCAGGTCGACCTGCTCGATCTCTATCGCGAGGGCTTCGATCCGCGCCTCTCCGAGGCCGAGCGGCGCGGTTATTTCGATCAGCCCTACGACACCGCCGGCGTCGCGGATATCGTTGCGAGGCTACAGGCGGCCGATGGGCTGATACTGGTCTTTCCGCAATGGTGGTTCAATTTTCCGGCCATCCTCAAGGGCTTCTTCGATCGCGCCTTCGCGCCCGGCATCGCTTTCAGCCACGATGCCGCCGGCGGCCGTATCGTGCCGAAACTCACCAATATCCGCTTGTTCTGGGCGCTGACGACGACCGGCTCGCCCTGGTGGATCGTCCATTTCTATATGGGCAACCCGGTGCGCCGCCTGCTGAAGCGCGGCATTGCCGCCTTCTGCGCCAAGCGGCTCGATTTCCGCATGCTGACCCTGCACGACATGGACCGCGTCAGTGAAGCTGGGCATCTGGCTCATCTCGCTCGGGTCAGGGCGGCTCTGGCCGCCCTCTAGTTCCGTCCTTGCTTACGCCCACTCACCCTTGCGCATGACCGGCACGCTGGAGCCATCCGGCTTGATGCCGTCGATGTCGACCTTGTCGGAGCCGATCATCCAGTCGATGTGGATCAGGCTGGAATTGCCGCCCTGCGCGGTGATCTGTTCCTGGCTGAGCGACGCTCCGTCGACGAAGCACTTGGAATAACACTGGCCGAGCGCGATATGGCAGGAGGCGTTTTCGTCGAACAGCGTGTTGTAGAATAGGATGCCGCTGGCCGAGATCGGCGAGGAATGCGGCACCAGCGCCACTTCGCCGAGCCGGCGTGCGCCCTCGTCGGTGTCGAGCACCTTGTTCAGCACTTCCTCGCCGCGCGTCGCCTTGGCCTCGACGATGCGGCCGCCTTCGAAACGCACCTGGATATTGTCGATCAGCGTGCCCTGATGCGACAGCGGCTTGGTCGAGGAGACATGGCCTTCGACGCGCAGCGCATGCGGCGTGGTGAAGACCTCTTCCGTCGGGATGTTGGGGTTGCAGGTGATGCCGTTCTTGGCCGTCGAAGCGCCGCCATGCCATTCATGACCATCGGCGAGGCCGACCTTCAGGTTGGTGCCCGGACCCTGGAAATGCAGCGTGGCGAAGCGCTGGCCGTTCATCCATTCCGACCGCTTGCGCAGATTGGCATTGTGCTCGGCCCAGGCGGCCACCGGGTCTTCGACATCGACGCGCGAAGCCGAGAAGATCGCCTTGGCAAGCTTGGCAACGGCAATCGCTTCCGGATCGTCCGGGAAGACCAGCTTGGCCCAGGAAGGGTTCGGGTAGGAGACGATGTTCCAGTTGATGTCGAAATTGGAGATCTTTTCCAGCGCCGGTTTGTAGGCGGCCGAATTGGCGCGGTTGGCGCGCGCCACCTTGGCCGGATCCTGGCCGGAGAGCAGCATCGGATTGTCGCCGGAAATGGCGAGCCGCGCAGTATTGTTGGCAAAGGCCTTGCCCATGCCTTCATAGAGCCAGCTCGCCGCGCGATCGAAGCTCTCGTCATGGCCGTATTCGTAACGGGCGAGCGTGGTTTCCTCGTCCGAGTAAAAAGTTGAGACGAGCCCCGCGCCGGCCTTGTAGGCCTCGCGCGTGATCAGCCGCGCCAACGGCATCGCCGCGACCGGCGCGGTGATGAGCAGATCCTGGCCCCCCTGCAATTGCAGCCCGACCTTCACGGCCACTTCGGCAAGCTTTTCCAGCTTGGCGGTATCGACGGGATGGTGGTTGGAGGCTGACGTCATGGCAAAACCTGCGTGCTGGGAATCGGAAAACGGTCCTCAGACTTAGACCGGTTTGCGGTGAAAATGAAGGCAGTTTGTCTGCCGCAGCGATTGATCAGGCAATCAACGGCGCGGCATTGGCCTTCAAAACCCAGAGCGCATCCTGCGGGCTGAGCCGCACCTGCAGTCCACGTTGGCCGCCATTGATGTAGACATAGGTTTCCGTCATCGCCTGCGCCTCGATCGCCGTCGGCACGATCTTTTTCTGTCCGAAAGGGCTGATGCCGCCGACATGATAGCCCGTCAGCCGCTCGGCATCGACGGGCTTCATCATGCCAGCCGATTTGCCACCGAAAGCGGCGGCAAGCTTCTTCATGCTGACTTCATGGTCGGAAGGCACGACCACGCAAACCGGCTTGCCATCCACCTCCGCCATCAGCGTTTTCAGCACCCGATGCGGTTCTTCGCCCAAAGCTTCCGCCGCCTGCATGCCGACGCGCTCGGCATTGGGATCGTAGTCATAGGCGTGAACCGTGAAGGCGACCTTGGCCTGGGTCAGCACTTGCGTGGCGCGGGTGGTCTTGGACATGCGGATACCAATGTGTTTAACAGTATGAGTTCATCCACGTTTGGAATGAATGCGATCGAGCTTTTCCAGAATTTCCAATCCGCGTGCCTTGTCACCGGTTGCCGCTCTGAGACGGAAGCGCGTTTCGGCGTCGAACTCAGTCAGTGCTTTCGTTGAAAGTTCTTCAAAGAGCTTGTTGAGGCTCGTGCCACGGGCAGCGGCGAGAGCCTTCAGTCGCTCGTGTTGATCGTTTGGAAGGCGGATTGTCAGTGTACTCATGTCAAAGCCTCCTTTGGGCAAGGAATTCACCCGCTGTACGAATCTCCAACTGCGGAAACAGCAATTCTGCTCGTGCGAAGTCTCTCTTATTTGCCGTTATCAGAGTCGAGGCACCGCCACCGACCGCTAGTTCGATCAAATGATTATCGGCTTCATCACGCAAGTTTGGTCGCCATAGATAATATATAGGCGTCCACAAACAACTTGAGAGGAAGGCATCTAGCAACGTCATACGATCTTGTTTCGATATTAGCCGGTCGTCAAAAAGGGTATCTCTTCCACATACATCTTCGTACTCAGCAAACAGAGCATTACCGATCAGTGGGAGCAAACTACCTTCGAGACAAAGACGAATGACATGGCGGCGCGCCCCGTCAGCATTCATCAATGCTGAGACAAAGATGTTCGTATCGACGACAACTTTCATGATGATTTGATAGCATATATGCTATCAGTTTGGAAGCCTCTCAGCCTTACTGGCTTTTCAAGGTACTCGCATAAATCTCCGGCTTGAACCCGATCAGCAATTGTCCATCCGCTTCCAGCACCGGGCGCTTGATCATCGAAGGCTGGGCCAGCATCAGGGCGATGGCCTTGTCTTTCGTGAGGTCGGCGCGGTCTGCCTCGGGCAACGCCCTGAAAGTGGTGCCGGCGCGGTTGAGGACGATTTCCCAGCCGGCTTCCGCTGTCCAGCGCTCCAAATGATCCCTGTCGATGCCGGCGGCTTTGTAATCATGGAAGTCATAGGCGATGCCGTGGCTCTCAAGCCAGGTCCGCGCCTTCTTCATCGTGTCGCAATTCTTGATGCCGTAAATGGTGATGGTCATATCGGTTCCGTCTCTTGCTGTATGTTATCGCTTAGCACGCGAGCGGAGATGGATGAAAGTCCGCAGGGCGGTGTAGCGGTTTGCCGTCCCCGTTGCGGTCCCAATCGAAACGCCTATAAATATGCATCATGCATATTTGTGGCTCGGAACTTAGGCATGACCGTTGATAGAGAGACATTGCGGCTGGAGAACATCTTTGGCGCCTTGAGCCTGGCTCTGGTCGACAAGATGGAAAAGGCCTTTGCCGACGAAACCGGCCTTGGTCCCAGCACCATTGCTGCCATCATCCAGATCGGCACTGAACCGGGGATGACGATCGAGACATTGCGCCGGATGATCGCGCTTTCTCATTCCGCCACCGTCCGCCTCGTTGACCAGCTTGTCACCGAAAACCTTGTGCTGCGCGCCGGCGGCGTCGAAGGAGACAGGCGCGCAAAGTCGCTGCAATTGACCGAGGCCGGCAGCGCGCTCTTCCACAAGAGCCTCGGCGCCCGCCGTGCCGTCATCCATCGCGCTTTCGCAACACTGGATGCGCAAGAGACGCGAGAGTTGGGCCGGCTGGCGGAAAAGCTTCTGCCGACTTTGGTCGATCTCGGCGCGGACCAGGATGTGGTCTGCCGCGTCTGTGACCAGGGGGTCTGCGATCAGCAGCGTTGTCCGATCACTTTCATGACCTGAGGCACAAAATTTATCGGCTTGACATTCGCTTCATATATATGCACACTGCATACATATATTTTCCATCCAGCGGACGTGATCTCCGTTCCGCAAAGGATGCTCGGGAAACATCGCCTGCATCAATCCGATCGGAGGCATGACCATGACAGGAAATCGCGTATTCCTTGGAAAGACGGCATCGCTCAACCAGCCGCGTCTTGCCGCAGTACTCAATCTGATCCGCAATGTCGGCGAGCTTCTCCGCCAGGCCACCGTCATCGCCTTCACCATGCGGTGCAAGGTCATCGGCGATCGCTGAGGCGCCTCAGTCTTCCAGCGTTCCCGGCTTGCGGGCGGCGGCACTCGGTCGGTCGCAGCCGATCTTCATCAGGTCGCCACGGCGGCGGACGAGGCGGTCGGAGACGCGGGTGACGATGAGGCCTGCCTGCGGAGCGTGAACATCGATCGTCCCGTTCTGCATGCCGGGCGCGGTGATGATCGTCGCCAGCAGATCGCCTTCCTCGACGCGCTCACCGATATTGCGATGGAAAAGCACGGTTCCGGCTTGTGGCGCGCGGATCATCTCGACATTATCGAGCGGCACGGCCGGGCCGGTGAAAGCGGAGAGGGTGACGCTGTCGTCCCTGACCGCGCCACGCGCGGCAAGGAAGCGCCAGAGCCCTTTAGCATCCTTCCGGGCCATCTCCGGATAGACATCGCGCGTGCCGCGCAGCTCGACGGTGACCGACAACTTGCCTGGCAGCTGTGCTTTCTTCTCGCCGGGCACCTCGTATTTCCAGGCAAAGCTCACCGCTTCCTCGAAGGCCGAGCTTTCGCCGTCCGACAGGAGCACGGCATCCATGTCCAGCGCTGCCGCCAGATCGGCGGCCTCCGGCCAGAAGGCGTCGTCGATATAGGCATATTGCAGGGATTCGTCGTCGCAATGCAGGTCGATCACCAGATCGGCGCCGAGCGCCATGTGGATCAGCTGCCGCTTCAGCCGATCGACGGCGGAATAGCGCTCCAGGTTTGCGATCAGCAGATGGCGATCGCGTAGCGAGATCAGCGGGAAATCGCGGTTGAAATTGGTGCGCGAGCCCAAGTCAAAGCGGCCCTGCATCTCGCCGAAGTGCGATTGCGCCGCACCGATCGGGTTGGCGTGCGGCACGACGGTGATATCGCTCAGAAGCGCGCCATCTGCTTCGGCCTGCCGCAGCCGCTCGCAAAGGAAATGGACAAGCGCCGTGCCCGGCAACTCGCCGGCATGCAGCGCAGCCTGGATGTAGATCTTCGGAGCATCCGGCTTGCTGCCTGTGAAATGCAGCACCGGCAGCCGCCATGCGATCCCCGTGGTATCGCCTTCGAGAACGATTTCGGTGATGTTCATGCGCCTGTCTCCCAGCTGTGATCGTCGCAGGTCCATACCAAGCCGTGGTCGTTTCGCGCAACGATTATCGGGCGGCGGGATCAAAGGCTTCGGCTTGGTGAAGCCTTTGGCTCTATGCGTTGCTGGTCTTGCGCAGCCAGAAGCAGATCGCAAGGCTGAGCAGGACGGCGCCGCCGCCGAGGAGGAAGGGCGCCGTATAGCCGAAGTGATCGGCGAGTATGCCGGCGATCGGGCCGGTGCCTCCGAGCGCCACATCGAGGAACATCGAATAGAGGCCGAGCGCCACGCCGCGATTCTGCGGCGGAATGCGCGCCATCGCCTCGTTGCCGAGCGCCGGGAACACCGGCGCGAAACCGGCGCCGGCAAGGGCTGCGCCAATGATCGCGACCGTGGGCGTCGAAGCAAGGGCAATCGTCAGCAGGCCGACGATCTCCAGCACCAGCGAGATACGCGCTAGCGGCAAGCCGCCGAAGCGGGCGACGGCTTGCGCCAATCCGAGGCGGATGCCCATGAAGGCGAGGCCAAAGGCGCTCAATGCCAGTGAAGCCCCGTCCCAACCGCGATTGTGGAAAAACAGGGCGACAAAGGCCATGACGACGCCAAAACCGCTGGAGGCCAGTGCCAGCGCCACGCCATAAGGCAGGATGCGGCCGAGCACCTGGCCGGTGCCGATGCCCTTTTCCTTGATGCCGGGCACCGGTGGCCGAGTCTGCGCCAGCATCAGGCCGGCAATCGCCAGGCCGATTGTCACAGCACCGATGGCAACGAAGCCATATTGCCCCTCCAGCCAGGCGCCGAAGGGGGCCGCAAGGGCGATGCCGCCATAGGTGGCGATGCCGTTCCACGAGATGATGCGGACGGTTTCGCGCGATCCCATCAGGCCGATTGCCCAGGTGATCGCTGCCGTGCTGACCAGGCTTTCGCCGATACCGAGCGCCAGACGTCCGGCAAGCAACAGCGACAGGCTCGCCGCCGGAATGTCCGTCACAAGCGCCGATGCCAGCGTCAGGGTGCCGCAAAGCCCATAGGCGAAAAAGCCGAGGAAGACCGAACGGCGCGGCCCGTACTGGTCGCACAACCGGCCGACTTGTGCGCGGCTGACAATGGTCGCCACATATTGCGTGCTGATGGCGATGCCGGCCCAGACGACACCGAAGCCGAGGCCGCTGTCGACATGAGTCGGCAGCACCGCAAGCGGCAGGCCGATGGCCAGATAGCCAAAGAAGGTCAGCGCGACGATGGAGATTAGGGTCAGCGCCGAGTTGGACTGGATGGTCTGAGAGGCAGTGTTCACGAGATATCGCCTGCGGGCACCGGTCAAGCGGTGTCCATGCTGTTTGCCACGACGGGTCGGGGGTTATACCGGATGGAAATGGCAGCGATGCCACGCCCAATTGGTATCAGGCAAAAGCGGGTCCGGTCAATGGAAGTGCTGCTATGCAGCAAAGACCATTGACGGGATCAAGCGATTGTGTTGCCCGCAGTTCACATCGTCAAAACCACGCTTGCCGTCGTCCGCCCGGCCTCCAGATCGGCATGGGCGATGGCCGCATCCTTGAGCGTGTATTCCGCGCCGATCGGATTGATCAGGCCGGCCTGCAGTTCCGTCATGAGGATCTCCGCGCCTTGCCGGTAAAGGTCGGGATCGTTGGCATAGACGAGCACGCTCGGGCGAGAAAGTGCGATGGCCCGAGGAGCGGTCAATTCCTCGATCTCGATCGGTGGGATGGGGCCGGCGGGCTGTCCGAGACTGGCGACCATGCCGAAGGGGCGCACGGCGGCGAGCGTCTGCGACAGCATCGCGCCGCCGATGCCGTCTATGGCGAAATGCACGCCCCGGCGGTCGGCGATGCGGCGGGTTTCCTCCACCCAATCCTCGGATGTGTGCAGGAGTACAGTGTCGGCGCCGGCCTCATAGGCAAACTCCGCCTTGGCTTCCGAGCCGACCGTGGCGATGACGTTTGCGCCGAGCCGCTTGGCCCAGCGGGTGACGATCTGCCCGACGCCGCCGGCGGCCGCATGCACCAGGATCCATTCGCCTGGCTGCACGGGATGGACCTTGTGGAGCAGCATCTGGGCGGTCAGCCCGCGCAGCATCGAGCTGCCGGCAAGCCGTTCGTTGACGCCATCGGGCAGCTTTATCAGCCGCGAGGCGGGCAGGGTGCGCATCTCGGCGTAGCTTCCGAGCGGATGACCGACATAGGCGACGCGATCGCCGACCTTCAGGCCTTCGACGTCGGGGCCGATAGCATCGACGATGCCGGCGCCCTCGAAGCCGAGAATGGTCTGGCCGGGTGGTCGTGGGTAAAGACCCGAGCGAATATAGATATCGACGAAATTGACGCCGGAGATGCTTTGGCGGATGCGGGCCTGACCGGGACCGGGCTCGGTGACGGGGAGATCGACGAGCTGCATTGTCTCGGGGCCGCCGGGGCTGTTCATGGCAATGGCGAGGGGCATAGAGGTAGTCTCCTTTCAGACGCAGTTTTGATCACAAAGCTGCGCCTGAATAAATTCGGTATGAGCTCACCATATCTGTGCAATAATGCACAGATGATCGATTGGCAGGACCTTCTTCATTTTGCCTCTCTGGCGCGGACCGGCTCGCTCTCGGCGGCGGCGCGCGAGCTTTGTGTCGACCATGCCACCGTCGGCCGGCGCATCGCCGCGTTGGAGCGCACGCTTGACCTTCGCCTGATCGACCGCCGGCCGCGCACCTCGCCGCTCACGGCCGATGGCAGGGCGATTGCCGAGCTGGTGACCGGCATGGAGGAGAATGTCGAGGCGATCAGGCGGTATTCAAAGAGCGCCGTCGCCGGCCTGTCCGCCGCCGTCAAGATCAGCGCGCCACCATCCATCGCCGCCCATCTGATTGCCCCAAAAGCAGTCGGCTTCCGTGCCGAGCATCCCGACATTACGCTGACCATCGCCGGCGTGACGCGGCGCGCGGCGCTCGATCACGGCGAAGCCGACATCGCCGTGCGTATGACGCGCCCCGAGGAGAGTGACCTCCTGGTGCGGCGCATCGGCGTGATGCGGTTCGGGCTTTACGCGATACCTGAGATTGCCGAGACACCGGAGGAGGACTGGGTCTTCATCGGATATGACGCGGCGCTGGAGCATCTGACGCAGCAGACCTGGCTGCGCAGCCTGCTGGCCGGCCGCCCCATCGTCTTCCGCGCCGGCGATATCTTCGGCCAGCTGGAGGCAGCGCGCGCGGGTCTCGGCGTCGTAGCTCTCCCCGCCTTCCTGGGTGACGGCGAGGCGGCCCTCACGCGGTTGTCGACGGCCATCCCTTCGCCAACGCGCGACCTCTGGCTCGTGACCTACCCCGATCTCCGTCGTTCGCCCGCGATCCGGGCAGTGATGGATTTCGTCAGCGAGACGATTGGTCGGAGCTGCCCGCTTCGGGATGCGGACGCGGCCAATTAGGGCGATGGTTCGCGCCCTTTTGTTTTCCTGTTGCAGCTCATTAGCGAATCTCTACACATAGTCGGATTGGCGGTTTCTATGGTCGGTGATCGATGACGAAGTTGAGTGGCTTGCCCGCAATCAACAAAGCCGATGTCATCGCGGGCATATCGGTCGCCGGTCTCATGCTGCCGGAGGCCGTTGCCTATGCCGGTATTGCCGGCCTGCCGCCGCATCGGGCCATTCTCGCCGGTATCGCCGGCTGTCTCGTCTACGCGATCTTCGGGCGCAGCCGCTTCGCGATCGTCTCGCCGACATCGTCCTCCGCGGCCATTCTGGCCGCCACGCTGGCGATCGTGCCGGGAGACGCCACGGTCAAGGCCGGCCTTGCGACCGTCGCCGTCGCCCTTGCCGGCATTCTCTTCGTCATCGCCGCCGCGCTGCGTCTCGGCGGCATCACCGGCTTCATCTCGCGCCCGGTGCTGCGCGGCTTTGCGCTGGGATTGGCGATCACCATCATCCTGCATCAGCTGCCGATTCTGGTCGGCGCCTCCGTGCAGGGCTCCAATATCTTCAGCTATGCCGCCGCGCTGTTTGCGGCGATCCCGCAATGGAATCCGGTGAGCGTCGCGGTCGGTGTCGTGGCGCTCGCCGCTCTGCTGCTGGTCAAGCGCCTGCCAGGTATTCCCGGCGCCTTTCTGGTGCTGGCGGCCGGCATTCTCAGCTCCTTCGTCCTCGACCTGGCCGGCCACGGCGTCAAGCTTGTCGGGACGATCGAGGTCCTGCCGCAATGGCCCTCACTGCCCGATGCCGGCTGGGTGGCTTATTCGCGGCTGGCGCAGTTCACCGTGCCGCTGGTGCTTATCCTCTTTGCCGAATCCTGGGGAACGATGCGGGCCTTGGCGCTGCGCTATGGCGATACGCTGGCGGTCAATCGCGAGCTGGGGGCACTCGGCTTTGCCAATATCGCCAGCGCCGTCGTTCAGGGCATGCCGGTCGGCGCTGGTTTTTCCGCCGGTTTCGCCAGCGAGGCGGCGGGCGCGAAGACGCGCGCCACGGCGGTCTTTGCCGCGATCGGCCTTGCCATCCTGATTGCCTGCGCCGGGCCGCTGGTGGCGCGGCTGCCCGAGCCGGTGCTCGCCGCC
>NZ_AJVM01000035.1:0-41853 GCF_000281735.1 Rhizobium sp. AP16
TGGCTGCCGCGGCGCCTGACATAAATTTCCACATCTTCGGCGCGCATTGGCGGGGTTCTGCGCCGTCAAATGTCACAGTCTATGGTGAGCGGGCGTTCGAAAGCATCGTGCCGTTTTTGCAGCACGCGGATTTTGGCATCGCACCCTATCGTTTGACGAGGGACGAGGTCTATCTGGCGGAGTCGAGCCTGAAGCTCGCGCAATATAGCTATTGTGGCTTGCCTATCCTCTTGCCTGACCTGATCCCCTTTACCCGCGCCAATGCTGTCGCCTATCGATTGGATGGCGAAACCGCTTGGCGCGAGAAGATCGACATGGCGCTGGCGATGCAGCGTTCGTCGGCTTTTAGTGAGGGAATTTTGACCTGGGATGATGTTGCCCGGCAAACGCTCGACGCGGCCTTAGAGACGAAATAAACGCCTTAGCCTGGTGCAAGGAAAGTCAGCAAATTGTTGATCAGCGGACGGGCTGGCCCGGGCAGCTTGCCGCCAATCGTATCCATCAGCAATCGGCTATCGCTCGCCTCCAGTAGACGCAGGATGCGAACGGCAAGCAGGTAAGCGATCCCGCCAACGGGAATGGCAGTTGCGATTGCCGCCAACCCATCGAGATAATAGACGGCGACACCGGCCGACGCGGCGCAAATGGCTGCTGCGAAGATTGTTCTTGCAAGAGCCCCAAATGGGACGGAGGTATGGACGCTCGTCCATGCGGTCCAGGCGAGCAGGGTAAAGGTCAGTGTGGTGATCGTCGCGCGGGCGATGGCCGCGCCTTCGAGGCCAGCCAGCGGCACCATGGCTGCAAGCAGCAGCATTGTCAGCAAACCGCAGATAATCTGTACGCGCAATAGTAGATCGCTGCGTCCGGACGCGCTGATCATGCCCCAGGGAATGACCGAAAGGCCAGCAAGCCAGACGAAAGCAAGCAATGTCGCAGCGGCCGGAATGGCGGGCTCGAAGGCATTGCCGAAGATAAGCGGCATCAGGTCGGGTATGATGATCGCGCCGCCGAAGCTGATGGGCAGCATGACGAGGGCTACCATACGGATAACGCGCCCATAAGTCGCTTGCAGCGCCTGCCGATCCCCCTTCGCATGGGCGTCTGCAAAGCTGACGATCAGCGCCGGGGAGATCTGCAGCATGACCTGCTCGATCAGTCCGGCGAGACCGAGGCCGGCTGCGAAATAGCCGATGCCGGTTGACGAGAAGAAGAAGCCGAGAAACAGGAACTCGATGCGTGACAGCACCAGGATCTCGATGAGATCGCTCAGCCACATATAGCGGCTATAGCGGTGCATTTCTGGCGTCAACGCTCCGCTCGAAGCAGGGACGTTACGGTCGATATAACTGCGCAGGTGCAATGCTTGCGGCAGATAGCGGGCGACATAGCCGATCAGTGCTCCCGTCGGGCCGAGCAGCCAGGCGCCTGCGAAGACGAGTGGAATCTGGAGAGTACCACCGACGACCGTGCTGCGCGCCGTTTGTCCGAACCGATTGCGACCGCGCGCGATGGCGGTTGAAAAGACGTAGAACGCGTAGCTCAGAAATAGCAGCGCCGTCACGACCCAGAACCAGGCATGTCGCGCATCACGATAGGTATAGGTGATCACAGCATAGAAAAGGATGCCGGTGCCCACCATGGCGACGGAGATCATGAAGCTGCGGAATGCCGAGCGTACCAATGCCTTCCAGGCATCCCCTTCGCCCGAGAGAGCGCCGGCATTGCGCAGCAACGTCTGGGGCAGGCCCATATCGGCCAGGGCAGTTGCGGATGTCGCGATCCAGAGTGCGTAGGCAACCTTGCCGGAGCCGGCAGGACCGAGCAGGCGCGCGGCGATGACGCTGCTGACGAAACCCGCTGCAAGCGAAACCACCGTCGCCGCCAAGCTGATCAGCGAACTCTTCAAGAGGTTGGACGTATAGGCACTCATGACGACCAATCATGAGGGCAGTCTCATAACCTTGTGTTAAAGGCCGACTGATACTTCTTACTAGCGTTCAAGTTGAGATTTGAGACCGCTGCCGTGACGGACAAGACTGCCGAACAAGATGCATTCCTCATTCCCGGATATTTGCAGAAGGGATTGGGTGAACGCGTGCGCAACCTGCTCTGGCGGCTGATGTCGCCACTGCCGGACAGGCCCTATTGTGCACTCAAATATTTCGTCATTCGCGGAAAGTTCCCCAATCTAACGTCACCGCAGACCTTCACCGACAAGATCCAGGCCCGCAAGCTCTACGACCGCAATCCGCTGTTTCCGGGTTTTGTCGATAAAGCCGGCGCCAAGACACTGATTGCCGAACGGGTCGGCAGCCAATATGTCATTCCCACGCAATGGGTTGGCACGGATCTTTCCACGATCGATTGGTCTGCCATCACTTTGCCCGCCGTCGTCAAGCCGACGCATGCGAGTGGTGTCGGACGCTTTCTCTATGGGCAGAATGATATTGAGCAGCTGCTGAAGAACGACCCTTCAGCCGAGTGGCTGGCGATCGACCATGCTTCCTACAACAGGGAATGGGCCTATAGCCGGGTTGAACCTCGCATTCTCATTGAGACCATGTTGCTTGCCGACGGGCATGTTCCCTGGGACTACCGGCTTTTCACGTTCAACGGCAAGGTCTCGCATATCGAGATCGACATCCGTGAAAATGGTCGGGGCTATTCCTGCAATTATACGCCAGATTGGCAGAAATTGCCGTTCTACGATCCCGACTATCTCGGTCTCTATCCCGGCGAGGTGGCTCGGCCATCACGGCTTGAAGAGATGATCCATATCGCCGAGACGATTGCCCGCGACATCGATTTTGTCCGCGTCGATCTCTATGCTTCCGCTGATTGGGTCTATGTCGGCGAGCTGACGTTCTATCCCGGTGGTGGTTTCGAGGCTTTTGAGCCTGAAGACTACGATCTCGTACTCGGCCAGAAATGGCAGCTCGGTTTTGAGATACCGAAGAGATAGGTAGACAAATCACTTTGCCCGCGTTTCATAGGCCGACCGAATTTTAGAGGAAGGGTTTCCATGACGATCGAACAGGACCTCAGCCGCATCGCTTTGCAGGAAGAGACGTTGCGTTTCGATGCTTTCGATCTCTCAACCGCCTGGGTGCTTGGCAAATTGCTGCATGACCTTGCCAGCGAGCGCAATCTCGGGGTCGCGATCGACATCACGCTGCATTCCATGCCGGTTTTCTATATTGCGCTGCCCGGTGCGACACCGGACAACTCCAATTGGGTCCGGAGGAAGCGCAATATGGTGCTGCGCTATTTCCGCAGCAGCTACGCCAGCACGCTGCGTCTGGAAAAGCAGGGCAAGACGATCGAGGACAACGGGCTTACCAGCGCCGACTACGCTGCATCCGGCGGCAGTTTTCCGATCTTCGTCAACGGCACGGGCTGCATCGGCGCCGTCACCGTGTCAGGTCTTCCGCAGCGCGAAGACCATAATCTGGTCGTCGAGGCCCTGGCGCTGACGCTTGGCCACGAACTGCACAATCTCAACCTGTCGTAAAAGGCGAGTGCGGCGCCAGGCTTGAAGCAGGCGCCGCCTTCGATCTCAGATTTCTCCACCGGCCTCGGCGATGACTTTCGTCAGGCTGCCGGTTGCCGGGAACAAGGGGATGAGGCATGCCTGCAGGGCATGATAAATGTCGCCTTTGCCGGGGAAGAGCGTGTGGGCGGGAACGAGGTCTTCCGTCAGTTCCTCATGCCAGCCACCATTCTGGTGGTCGATGAAGGAAGTGCCGATGGCGCCCCAGATCTTGCGGTAGCTCGCCTCATGGAAATCGCTCGGTTGATGCTGGTTGAGATAGTGCGCAGCACCGGCGCCTTCGCTGGCCGGCCACCACAGCTTGTTGCGCTTGGCCGGCACGTCGGCCCAATCCAGCGTATAGAAGAAGCCGCCCCTATCATTGTCCCAGCCCAGTGACATGGATTGGGAGAACAGGCCCTTTGCAGCCTCCGGCATCCAGTCGTGACGCTGGCCGCCGAGCGACCAGAGTTGCAGGATAAGACGTGCCCACTCCAGCCAATGTCCCGGCGTCGTGCCGGACGGGCGGAACATCTCGTTGCCGCGATAGTCCTTGTCGAGCACCCAATCGGCATTGAAATGCTCGGCAACGCGCCAGCCGACGGAACCGGCGGAGCGGCGGATGACGAGATCGGCGATGCTTTCAGCCTTGTCGAGATAGGCCCTGTCACCGGTTGCTTCGAAGGCGGCCATCAAGGCTTCGGTCAGGTGCATGTTGGAATTCTGGCCGCGATAGCTGCCGCCATCGATCGGTGACCAATCCTGGTTGAATTCCTCGGCGATGGCGCCGTGCTTCTCTTCCCAGAATTTCGTATTCAGGATCTCGGTGACATCGGCGAGCATGCCGTCGGCAAGCGGATGGCCGATGATCTTGGCGGAGGAGGCGGCGAGCAGCACAAAGGCGTGGCCATAGCCTTGCTTGCTGGAATCGACCGGACCGTCATTGTTGAGCGACCAGACATAGCCGCCATACTTGGCATCGCGATGATGCTTCCAGAGATAGTTGATGCCGTGGTCGACGATATCTTCCGAGCCGGGACGACCGAGCAGCGAACCGATTACGAAGCAATGCACCATGCGCGCGGTCGAGTGAATGCCGCGCACGGGATCGACCGCATCGAGCGGCTTGCCGGCATCATCCATATCGTAGAAGCCACCCTTGGGATTGACGCTGCGATACTGGAAGAAATCGAAAAGTCCGCTTGCCTGGTCAAGCAGCCAGCGCCGGTGGTAGGCACGCGTACTCCAATTCCCCAGAGCCGCCGTTTCACGCTGTATGCTCATGCTATCCTCCTGAGACACTTTTGCCGTAAGCCCTATAGCGCCGCCTGAAAGCGCTGTCATGGCTTTATGGGATGAAACTGTGTCGGCGGCTTTGCATTATCCACCCCTGTCGGAATTTTTAGTCGATCGCATCAACTTTTCCCAAGGGCGGGAAATCATAGCAGTATTGTTCTTGCGCCAAGGCACGATAGCGCATAGATATGTTGACATAAAGATATCTTTATGTGATCTGGATGCGCAGTCGCAATCAGGCCAAGGGAATTCGCTTATGTTTGACAATCTTTTTGGTTCGGAAACGGCGAAACGCGACGGCAGCGAGGTGTTTGCAGCCTTGAGGCAGGCTGCAAGCGAGCGCATTCTTGTGCTTGATGGCGCCATGGGCACGCAGATCCAGGGTCTTGGCTTTGACGAGGATCATTTTCGCGGCGATCGCTTCATTGGCTGTGCCTGTCACCAGCAGGGCAACAACGACCTTCTGATTCTCACGCAGCCTGATGCCATCGAAGAAATCCATTATCGTTATGCCAAGGCCGGCGCGGATATTCTGGAAACCAATACGTTCTCTTCGACCCGCATCGCCCAGGCCGATTATCAGATGGAAGGCGCGGTTTACGATCTGAACAAGGAGGGCGCCGCCGTTGTTCGTCGGGCAGCGCTCCGTGCCGAACGCGAAGACGGCAAGCGCCGTTTCGTCGCTGGCGCCATTGGGCCGACCAATCGTACCGCGTCGATTTCCCCTGACGTCAACAATCCCGGCTATCGTGCCGTCAGCTTCGATGATCTGCGCTTGGCCTATGGCGAGCAGATCGATGGCCTGATCGACGGCGGTGCCGATATCATCCTGATCGAGACCATCTTCGATACGCTAAACGCAAAGGCGGCGATCTTCGCTTGCGAAGAGCGGTTCGAGGCCAAGGGCGTTCGTCTACCGGTGATGATTTCCGGCACGATCACCGATCTCTCTGGCCGCACGCTCTCAGGTCAGACGCCGTCGGCCTTCTGGAACTCGGTGCGTCACGCCAGCCCCTTCACGATCGGCCTCAACTGCGCGCTCGGCGCCAACGCCATGCGCCCGCATCTGCAGGAGCTTTCTGGTGCTGCCGATACCTTTATCTGTGCCTATCCCAACGCCGGCCTGCCGAACGAATTCGGCCAGTATGATGAATCGCCGGAGATGATGGCAGAGCAGGTCGAAGGCTTTGCCCGTGACGGCCTCGTCAACATTGTCGGCGGCTGCTGTGGCTCGACACCGGAGCATATTGCCGCGATCGCTGAAGCGGTTTCCAAATATCCGCCGCGCCAGCTCCCGGCGCATCGTCCGTTCATGTCGCTCTCCGGCCTTGAGCCCTTCGAGCTGACCAAGGACATTCCCTTCGTCAATGTCGGTGAGCGTACCAATGTCACGGGCTCGGCAAAATTCCGCAAGCTGATCACCAATGCCGACTACACGGCAGCGCTGGCCGTTGCCCGCGACCAGGTCGAGAACGGCGCGCAGGTGATTGACATCAACATGGACGAGGGCCTGATCGATTCCGAAAAGGCGATGGTCGAGTTCCTCAACCTGATTGCTGCCGAGCCCGATATCGCTCGCGTGCCTGTCATGATCGACAGCTCGAAATTCTCGATCATCGAGGCCGGCCTGAAATGCGTGCAGGGCAAGCCGATCGTCAACTCCATCTCTCTCAAAGAAGGTGAGGAGAATTTCCTCAAGCAGGCGCGGCTGCTGCGCAATTATGGTGCAGCCGTCGTGGTCATGGCCTTCGATGAGCAGGGGCAGGCCGATAGCTACCAGCGTAAGGTCGAGATCTGCGCGCGCGCCTACAAGATCCTGACCGAAGAGGCCGGGCTGCCGCCGGAAGACATCATCTTCGATCCGAATATCTTTGCGGTCGCGACCGGCATCGAAGAGCACAACAACTATGGCGTCGACTTCATCGAGGCGACGCGGACAATCCGCAAGACCATGCCGCTGGTTCATATCTCCGGTGGCGTGTCGAACCTGTCCTTCTCCTTCCGCGGCAACGAGCCGGTCCGCGAGGCGATGCATGCCGTGTTCCTCTACCATGCCATTCAGGCGGGTATGGACATGGGCATCGTCAATGCCGGCCAGCTTGCGGTCTACGACAACATCGATCCCGAATTGCGCGAAGCCTGTGAAGATGTGGTTCTGAACCGCCGATCCGATGGTACCGAGCGGCTGCTGGACGTTGCCGAACGCTTCCGCGGAGCCGGCACCCGAGAAGCCAAGGTACAGGATCTCGCCTGGCGTGAATGGCCGGTCGAGAAGCGGCTGGAACATGCGCTGGTCAACGGCATCACCGAATACATCGAAGCCGACACCGAGGAGGCCCGTCAGACCGTAGCGCGGCCCTTGCATGTCATCGAAGGGCCGCTGATGGCCGGCATGAACGTCGTCGGCGATCTCTTCGGTTCGGGCAAGATGTTCCTGCCGCAGGTGGTGAAGTCGGCTCGTGTCATGAAGCAGGCCGTTGCCGTATTGCTGCCCTTCATGGAGGCGGAGAAGCTCGCCAATGGCGGTAGCGGTGAACGTCAGGCTGCCGGCAAGGTGCTGATGGCGACCGTCAAGGGCGACGTGCATGATATCGGCAAGAATATCGTCGGCGTCGTGCTCGCTTGCAACAATTACGAGATTATCGATCTCGGTGTCATGGTGCCCGCGACGAAGATCTTGGAAACCGCGATTGCCGAGAAGGTCGATATCATCGGCCTCTCCGGCCTGATTACTCCCTCGCTGGATGAAATGGTGCATGTCGCCTCGGAAATGGAGCGGCAGGGTTTTGATATTCCATTGCTTATCGGCGGCGCCACCACCAGCCGCGTGCATACGGCTGTGAAGATCAATCCGCGCTATGAGAAGGGCCAGACGGTCTATGTCACCGACGCCAGCCGTGCTGTCGGCGTCGTCTCGGCGCTGCTGTCGCCCGAGGCGAAGCAGGGCTATGTCGACACCATCAAGGCGGAATATGCCAAGGTGGCCGCGGCGCATGCCCGCAGCGAGGCTGAGAAGGTGCGCTTGCCAATCGCAAAGGCCCGTTCGAATGCCGAGAAGTTGGATTGGGCGAACTATAAGACCGTGAAGCCGCAGTTCTTCGGGACGAAGGTGTTCGAGAACTACGATCTGGCCGAGCTCGCGAAATACATCGACTGGACGCCGTTCTTCCAGACCTGGGAGCTCAAGGGCCGCTTCCCGGCGATTCTTGAAGACGAAAAGCAGGGCGAGGCGGCACGGCAGCTTTATGCCGATGCACAGGCGATGCTTGAGAAGATCATCGCGGAAAACTGGTTCCGTCCGCGTGCCGTCATCGGCTTCTGGCCGGCGGGCGCTGTCGGCGACGATATCAAGCTGTTCACGGATGAGACGCGGACGAACGAACTTGCAACCTTCTACACGCTGCGTCAGCAGCTGTCGAAGCGTGACGGACGTCCGAACGTGGCTCTGTCGGATTTCGTGGCGCCGGTTGCCAGTGGCGTCGAGGAGTATGTCGGCGGTTTCGTCGTCACGGCCGGCATCGAGGAAATAGCCATTGCCGAGCGTTTCGAGCGCGCCAATGACGACTACTCCTCTATCCTTGTCAAGGCATTGGCCGACCGCTTCGCTGAAGCTTTTGCCGAGCGGATGCATGAGCGGGTGCGGCGCGAGTTCTGGGGCTATGCGACAGACGAGAACCTGAGCAGTGACGAACTGCTGTCGGAAACCTATGCCGGCATCCGCCCGGCGCCCGGCTACCCGGCCCAGCCCGATCACACCGAGAAGGAGACCTTGTTCCGCCTGCTCGATGCGGAAGCCGCGACTGGCGTCAAACTTACCGAAAGCTACGCCATGTGGCCCGGTTCTTCCGTCTCCGGCATCTATATCGGCCACCCCGCCTCCTATTATTTCGGTGTCGCCAAGGTCGAGCGCGATCAGGTCGAAGACTATGCGGCCCGCAAGGGAATGCCGGTCGTGGAGGTGGAGCGCTGGCTCGGGCCGGTGCTCAACTATGTGCCGGAAAAGCGCGATGCCGTCGTGGACGACGCAGCATAATTGCGAGTCGTTTCGGCGGCTTAGGTCTCTGTGTTGATAAATTGATTCAGACTATTGGCGCGGCCGGAGGGTGATTCATCTTTCGGCCGCATCTTTTTGATTCCATTTGTGATTTATGTTGTCGCGATCGTTAGCTCCGCGACGAAATCATAGGCGTCGCCTCGATACAGCGAGCGTGTGAACTCCACCGCCCGGCCGGAGCCGAGATAAGAGATACGCTCGATAGAAAGGCCAGCCGCGCCGACGGGGACGCCGAGCAGTCCGGCGTCGGCTTCCTTCATGTTGGTCGCGGAGATGCGTTGCACGGCGCGCACCGGGCGGACCTGGCGTTTTTCCAGTTCGGCATAGAGCGAGGATGTGACGATCGAAGGGTCGGGCAGGAACTCGCCGGAGACGCTGGCATGTTCGATGGCGAGCGGCTGATCGTCGGCGATGCGCAATCGGCTGAGGCGGGAGACCTTGGTATCGGCGGCAAGGCCGAGGATCATCATTTCGTCGGGCGAGGGTGTGTGCACGCCCTTATGCAGCCATTGCGAACGCGCCGTCATGCCGCGCCGCGCCATGTCTTCGGTAAAGGATGTCAGCTGCGACAGGCGCTGTTCGACCTTGGAAACGGGTTTGGTGACGAAGGTACCGGAGCCGTGTCGGCGGACGAGGATACCCTCGGCAACGAGATCGTCGATCGCCTTGCGCACCGTTACGCGGCTGACGGCGGCATATTCGGCAATGTCGCGTTCCGCCGGCAGGGCGTCACCCTGTTTCAGCGTTCCGACCTTGACGGCGTCCTCAAGCGTTCGGCGCAGCTTGACGTAGAGCGGGCCTGTGCCACCGGCGAGTAGGCGTCCTGACGAGAAGATACGGCTCAGATCCTCGGTCATGGCGTATTCCCCTTGTCATCCCGCAGGAGCTTGGCCGCCAGTTCTATCGCGCCGCTCAATGCATCACCTTTCGGCTCCCTGAGAAGCGCCTTATAGCGGCTATCAAGCCAGGGGTAATATGCCTTGGAAAGGCCACCGAGGAGGCAGATCGACGGGCAGTCCGGCCAGAGCAGAGCATCGAGGCTTTGGGTGATCGCGTTCACCGCCGTCTTGACGATATCGACAGCGACGGCATCGCTCTTTTCGGCATACTCGAAGACCATAGGCGCGTAGCGCGCGAAATCCTTCGGCTTGGCGGCGTGCGCGAATTCGACGACACGTTCGGGATCGCCTTCAAATTCTGCCATGAGTATTTCCGTGAGCGGTGAGGGGCGTGAGACCGAGTCATGCGCCAGAATCGATCGCTCTAGCAAGTCGCGACCGAGGCGCGCGCCGCTGGCTTGATCGCCGACGACAAACCCCCAGCCGCCAATCCCCCAGCTCTTGCCATCGCGGCGGGCATTGTAGACGGAGCCGGTGCCAAAGGCGCCGATGATGCCGTCGGCATCGCCGAGCGCGCCCTGAAGCGCAATCGCCGCATCGGTGACGACATGCACAGTCGCAAATGACAGGGCCTTTTCAAGGCGTTTGCCGTAGTCCCCGACATTTGCGCCGGCGGTGCCGATGACGGCGGGCAATTTATCCGTCAATCCCGGATCGAGGCCGGCGTCAACAAGCGCCTGTCGGGCGGATGCAACGACGTTGATCCGAGAGTTTTCCAGATCGGAAAGAATATTGGAGGCACCTGCCTTGCCGGTGCCGAGAATTTTGCCCGTCCTGTCCGTTACGGCAGCGCGACAGCTTGTTCCGCCGCCGTCGATACCGATTGAAAACTCCGCCATTACACCCTCCGGATACTGTCCGTTCCCCGTTTTTTAATACAATACCAAAAAAATACCATTTACCAAGAGACAATGCGCTGCTTTTTATTTTTCTGTATCATATTGAAAAATATTGGTAAAATTTTTTTGTCTGTTTTTGTTGTATCAAAAAGTTAAATTCGGCTGGACAATTGGTATTTTTTTGGACTTAATTCCTACCAAGGGAACAGTATCGAACTGATATCGGCGGAACCGGCAAAATAACAATAGCCGGAAGGCCCAGCAGCAAGGTGGCGAACCTCTGCCGTTGTCAGGAGCCGCGTGGATCAAGAGGGGCCGCGCGACGGTGTTCGTCATGATTTTCCCGTGTGTTGAGTTTCCGGTGTCTCTGTCCGGTCGTCCGGCAGGTCACGATTGATCGGGCCGGTCGGGCGCACAGCTTCGAGCGCCCTTATGCATTTGGGGTTGGCAATGTTGGCAGCCCTTGTGGAGTGTTGGCCGTTTCCTCGGATATGCCAACGGATTTTTCAGACTAAGAACAGCGCCTCACCAGGCGCTCAAAACAGGAGAGGGAAATGAAAAACAATGTTCTGAAAGGCTTGCTCCTCGCATCCAGCCTGCTGACGTCAGTCAGCTTCGCGCATGCGGCGGACGTGACGCTGACGGTTGAAAGCTGGCGCAACGACGACCTGCAGATTTGGCAGGAAAAGATCATCCCCGCTTTCGAAGCCAAGAACCCCGGCATCAAGATCGTCTTCTCGCCCACGGCTCCGACCGAATACAACGCATCGCTGAACGCGAAGCTCGATGCAGGCTCTGCGGGCGACATCATCACCTGCCGCCCCTTCGACGCTTCGCTCGATCTCTTCAACAAGAAGCATCTGTCGGACCTGACGTCGCTGCCGGGCATCGAAAACTTCTCGCCGGTCGCCAAGGCCGCCTGGAGCACGGATGACGGCAAATCGACCTTCTGTGTGCCGATGGCTTCGGTCATCCACGGCTTCATCTACAACAAGGATGCCTTCGACAAGCTCGGCCTCAAGGTTCCGACGACGCGCGACGAGTTTTTCGCCGTTCTCGACAAGATCAAGGCTGACGGCACCTACATCCCGATGGCCATGGGCACGAAGGATCTCTGGGAAGCCGCAACCATGGGCTACCAGAATATCGGCCCGAACTACTGGAAGGGCGAAGATGGCCGTCTGGCTCTGATTTCCGGCAAGGAAAAGCTGACGGACGCTCCGTGGGTCGAACCCTACAAGGAACTTGCCAAGTGGAAGCCTTATCTCGGCGACGGCTTCGAAGCCCAGAGCTATCCCGATAGCCAGAACCTCTTCACGCTCGGCAAGGCCGCCATCTATCCGGCTGGTTCGTGGGAGATTTCGCTTTTCAACACGCAGGCTCAGTTCAAGATGGGCGCCTTCCCGCCGCCGGTCGAAAAGGCTGGCGACACCGCCTACATTTCCGACCATCCGGACATCGGCGTCGGCCTGAACGCCAAGAGCGCGCATCAGGAAGAAGCCAAGAAATTCCTGAGCTGGGTCGCTTCCGACGAATTCGCCAGCATCTACGCCAACTCGTTGCCGGGCTTCTTCAGCCTGAATTCGCATCCGGTGAAGATGAGCGATCCGCTCGCCCAGGAGTTCGTCTCCTGGCGTGACAACCACAAGTCCACCGTTCGCTCGACCTACCAGATCCTGTCGCGCGGTACGCCGAACTTGGAAAACGAAACCTGGACGGAATCCGCCAACGTCATCAACGGTACGGATACGCCGGACGCAGCCGCCGCAAAGCTGCAGAAGGGCCTCGACAGCTGGTACAAGCCGGCTAAGTGATCCTGCTTTGATGCAATCCGGGTGAGGGGCCTCATAGCTCCTCACCTTTCGTCATGTCCTGTTCCGGCAGGCAGTCGAACCGACGACTATCGCAACATCAGTATCGTGCCGAGCCCAACATCGCTTCTCCATGCTTGGCTGGAGAAACCGGGTTAGCGGACGAATTTGAACATGTGCGCTGCCTCGATCAGCAGCCAATAAACCAGGCAGAGAGCCATGAGCGAAGCCGATATTTCCGCCGCATTCGATGTGGCTCCGATCAAGCGCCAGAGGCGCTGGCATATCCTTGTTTTTCTTTTTCCGGCCTTGATCGTCTATACGGCCGTAATGATCCTGCCGCTGATCGAAACGCTGCGGCTGTCGCTCTACAACGTCGTCGATGGCCAGACGACCTTCGTGGGACTCAACAATTTCAAAGTGTTGTTCGGGGACGAGCGCTGGTCGCACGACTTCTGGAATGCGCTGCGCAACAACCTGATCTTCTTCGCCATCCATATGTGCGTGCAGAACCCGATCGGCGTCGCGCTTGCGGCTCTTCTGTCGCTGCCGAAGCTGCGCTTCGTTGCCTTTTATCGCACCGCGATCTTCCTGCCGACGCTGCTTTCCTTCGTCGTCGTCGGCTTCATCTGGAAACTGATCCTGTCGCCGCTATGGGGCGTGGCGCCCGATTTGATGGGCATGGTCGGTCTCAAGTCATTCTTTGCTCCCTGGCTCGGTAGGCCGGGGACAGCCTTGATCACGGTCGCGCTGATCTCGGTTTGGCAATATGTCGGCATCCCAATGATGCTGATCTATGCCGCGCTGCTGAACATTCCGGAAGAGGTCATCGAGGCGGCCGAGTGCGATGGCATTACTGGCTGGAGCCAGTTCTGGAAGATCAAGCTGCCGCTGGTGTTGCCGGCGATCGGTATCATCTCGATCTTGACCTTCGTCGGCAATTTCAACGCTTTCGACCTAGTCTATACCGTGCAAGGCGCTCTAGCCGGGCCTGACGGTTCGACCGATATTCTCGGCACGCTGCTCTACCGCGTCTTCTTCGGCTTCCAGCTGCAGCTCGGTGACCGCTCGATGGGCGCGACGATCGCGACGGTGATGTTCCTGATCATCCTCACCGGCGTTTCCTTTTATCTTTTCATCGTCCAGCGACGCATCCGTCGCTACCAGTTCTGAGGAGCGGCGACCATGTCCAAGGCACGCACGTCCCTTGCCCGCACCGGCCTCGTGCATCTGGCGCTCATCGCCTATACGCTCGTTGCCATTTTCCCGGTGTTTCTGACCATCATCAATTCGTTCAAGGATCGCGCTTCGATCTTCCGCGCGCCCTTGAGCATCCCGACGCCATCCAGCTTCAGCCTGATCGGCTATCAGACCGTGCTCGGGCAGGGGAGCTTCCTCACCTATTTCCAGAACAGCTTCATCGTGACGATCGTTTCGATCATCTTCACGCTGCTGTTTGGCGCCATGGCTGCCTTCGCGCTGTCGGAATATCGTTTCCGCGGCAATACGGTGATGGGACTTTATCTAGCCATCGGCATCATGATCCCGATCCGCCTTGGTACGGTTGCCATCCTGCAGGGCATGGTCGCAACCGGTCTGGTCAATACGCTGACCGCGCTGATCCTCGTCTACACGGCGCAGGCGCTGCCGCTTGCCGTCTTCATCCTGTCGGAATTCATGCGAACCGTGTCCGATGACCTGAAAAATGCGGGCCGTATCGATGGCCTCAGCGAATATGCGATCTTCTTCCGCCTCGTGCTGCCGCTGGTCCGTCCGGCCATGGCGACCGTTGCCGTCTTTACGATGATCCCGATCTGGAATGACCTGTGGTTCCCGCTGATCCTGGCGCCGAGCGAGGCGACCAAGACGGTGACGTTGGGCTCGCAGATCTTCATCGGCCAGTTCGTTACCAATTGGAACGCCGTGCTGGCGGCGCTGACGCTCGCCATCCTGCCGATCCTCGTACTTTACGTGATCTTCTCTCGCCAGCTCATTCGCGGCATTACCTCTGGAGCAGTCAAGTGAGTGCATCCGAAAAACCGATCCGCGTCTTGGTCGCCGGCCTTGGCAATATGGGCCGCAGCCATGCGCTCGCCTACCACAACAATCCCGGCTTCGAGATCGTTGGCCTCGTCAACCGCTCCAGGCCGAAGCTTGCGGAGGAGCTGCAGGGCTACACGATCCATCCGGATTTCGAGACGGCGCTGAAGGAGCTGAAGCCCGATCTCTGCTCGATCAACACCTATTCCGACAGCCATGCTGACTATGCCGTCATGGCCTTCGAGGCAGGCTGCGATGTCTTCGTCGAAAAACCGCTGGCGACGACAGTTGAAGATGCGGAGCGCGTGGTTGCCGCCGCCAAGAGGGCCGGCCGCAAGCTGGTGATCGGCTACATCCTGCGTCATCACCCCTCATGGACACGGTTGATTGCTGAAGCCCGCAAGCTTGGCGGCCCCTATGTCTTCCGTATGAACCTGAACCAGCAATCGAGCGGACCGACCTGGGAGACGCATAAAGCGCTGATGCGGACGACGTCGCCGATCGTCGATTGCGGTGTGCACTATGTCGATGTCATGTGTCAGATTACCGACGCCAAGCCGGTCGAGGTGCGCGGCATGGGCCTGCGCCTGTCAAACGAGATCGCGCCGGACATGTACAATTACGGGCATCTGCAGGTGATCTACGAGGATGGCTCGGTCGGCTGGTACGAGGCCGGCTGGGGCCCGATGATGTCCGAGACTGCCTTCTTCGTGAAGGATGTGATGTCGCCGAATGGTGCGGTGTCCATCGTCATGGACCCGAACGCCAAGTCAGATGATATCGACGCGCACACCAAGACCTCCGTCATCCGGCTGCATAGCGCCGAGACCGGGCCGAGCGGCCAATTCATCCGGCCGGATCGGGACCTTCACATGGACGGCGAGCCAGGTCATCAGGAGCTGTGCGATCTTGAGCAGGCCTTCATGCTCAAGGCCATCCGCGAGGATATCGACCTTGGCCGCCACATGACCGACGCCGTTCAATCGCTGCGCATCTGCCTTGCCGCCGACGAGAGCGTACGCACCGGCAAGCCCGTTTATTTGTAAGGATAAAAGACTGTGGGATCGCTTCAACTGAAATCCATCCGTAAGGCCTATGGCACGCATGATGTGCTCAAAGGCATCGACCTCGAGGTGAAGGACGGCGAGTTCGTCATCTTCGTCGGTCCCTCCGGTTGCGGCAAGTCGACCCTGCTGCGCAGTATTGCCGGCCTTGAGGACGTGACCTCGGGCACCGTGCTGATCAACGGCAAGGACGTGACCGTGACGCCGCCGGCCAAGCGCGGCATTTCCATGGTGTTCCAGTCCTACGCGCTCTATCCGCATCTGACGGTGAAGGACAATATGGGCCTCGGGCTGAAACAAGCGGGCACGGCGAAGGAAGAAATCGAGAGCCGTGTTGCCAAGGCGTCGGGCATGCTCTCCCTCGAGCCTTATCTTGCCCGTCGTCCGGCCGAACTTTCCGGTGGTCAGCGTCAGCGCGTTGCCATCGGCCGCGCCATTGTGCGCGAGCCGGAACTGTTCCTGTTCGACGAGCCACTGTCGAACCTCGACGCGGCGCTCCGCGTTCAGACCCGCCTCGAAATCGCCCGCCTGCATCGCAGCCTGAAGGCGACGATGATCTATGTCACCCACGATCAGGTCGAGGCGATGACGCTGGCCGATAAGATCGTCGTGATGAATGCCGGGGCTATCGAGCAGATCGGCTCGCCGATGGAACTCTACAATCGCCCGGCTAATGTCTTTGTCGGTGGCTTCATCGGCTCGCCGCAGATGAATCTCATCCCGGCGGAAAAGCTCGAACAGGGGGGCGCCAAGACCATCGGCATCCGTCCCGAGCATATCACGCTATCGCGTGAGCAGGGCACCTGGGCCGCCAAGGTCGTCCATGTCGAACATCTCGGCGCCGACACCATCATCTATCTCGAATCCGACCACACCGGCCTTTTGACCGTGCGCCTGTTCGGTGAGCACCAATATGAGCCGGACGAGACGGTCTATGCGACGCCGGACACGGGACATATGCATCGCTTCGACGAGAATGGTCAGGCCATCCGGGCTTAGCCTTTAGATCCAGCAAATAAGAGAGGGCTCCGTCTCCTCGGAGCCCTTAAGCGATATGTAGAATCAGCTTAGATAGTGGTGTTGAAGCCGCCCGCGTTTCTTCGATATTGCGAAATGCAGTTGCAAAACTCCTGCTTTCATTGGGAGTTTGGCGACGCGAACCTGGATCATTCCATGACGCCTTTAAGCCGCCCGGATTTAAGTGACATTCATCGAGGCGACTGGGTGGAGCGTCGGTTGCCCATCACATGGCGGCCATTCGCAAGGTTGGCACGGCTGGACCGCCCGGTGGGAATATGGCTGACACTTTTTCCCTGTTGGGCTGCGCTAGTTCAGGCGTCGCATGGATTTTCCGATCTCCGGCAACTGGCGATCTTCTCTCTCGGTGCTTTGCTGATGAGAAGCGCCGGTTCCACTGTCAATGATATTGCCGACCGAAAGTTTGATGGTCACGTTGAGCGGACCCGCTTCAGGCCCTTGGCAAGTGGACAGACCGGCGTGCCGCAAGCCCTGGCCTTTCTGGCCATCCAGCTTGCGTTGGCGGCCTCTCTCCTGTCTTTCCTGACGCCCTACACGCGCCTTGTCACCATATGCGTTCTGCCACTCGTGTTCGTCTATCCGCTCTGCAAGCGCTTCACCCATTGGCCTCAGGCCGTTCTCGGCGCGGCGTTCAATTGGGGGATGCTCATGGCATGGGCCGAGGTTACGGGACATATTCCGCTGGGAGCGGTCCTCATGTGGGCGGGAGCCATCGCATGGCAGATTGGTTACGACACCGTCTATGCTTACGTCGATGTGAAAGACGATTCCCGACTTGGCCTCAAATCGACGGCGATCCTGTTTGGGCGAAATGGCAAGATCTGGATCGGCGTGTTTTACGCCTTGACGGTCGGTGCGTGGTCGCTCGGGGGCTGGCTGTTGGGCATGTCGTTGCCCTACGCCATCGGAATGCTGGTCATTGCGGCGCACCTTGCCTGGCAAACCTGGCGGATCGATCTTTCCCGCCCCGAGGTGAATTTCCGTCTGTTCCTGGCAAATATTTTGACGGGTGGGTTGTTGGCCAGCGCGGCGTTCATCGGAACTTGGTGAGCAGATCGACCGATTGTTCCGACAATGAGCATCTCACATTTTAGCCAATGGCTCCGTTTCGGCGGAGCCTTTTTTTATTTGCCTGGTGGCGGCTTGGAATAGTCCAGTCGTCCGGACGAATTCATATCCTTGTCACAGAGGCGCGTTATCTCTCGCTCAGTCCACTCCAACAGCGAGCGCATCATGACAAACGCAGCTTCCACTTATGCGACATGGCATACCGAACCGAATGGCGACATCGCGATGGCGGCATCGCATAGTCCGCTTTGGCGGCATTTCATCGAGACCGTGCCGGAGCGGGATTTTTCGTCGAAGACGGTACTGGATTTCGGCTGCAATCGCGGCGGTTTTCTGCGGCTGCTTTATGCAATGCGGCCGTTTCGCCGCGGTGTCGGCATCGATATTGCCTCGGAATCCGTTGCCGCCGCTGATGCCGCCAAGGGCAATATGCCGCTGCAATTTCACGTCACGACTGATCTCTCACCCTTTGCCGACAGCTTCGACGTCGCCTTCAGCTATGAGGTCGTCTATCTCTTGCCGGAGTTGCGGCAGCATGCCGAGCAGATGTTTCAGGTCATGCGCAACGGCGGCGTCTATTATGCCGTCACCGGCTGCCACAATGAAATGCCGCTCTGGCCGAAATGGCGGGAACTGATCGGCGGCAACAGCAATGCGCCGGTGCAGGACCGGTCGCCGCAGGATTACATCGACGCTTTCGTGGCGGCCGGCTTCGATGTCTCCGTCCGACGTTTCGGCTATGATGGCTTCGTGAGTGGCTCGAAGGACCGCAAATATTACCCGAGCATTCTCGATGCGCTCTCCTATCCCGCCGAATACAAGCTGTTGTTCCGGCTCGAGAAGCGCGTGTGATATGGAGACGATCGATCGCAAGAGCGGCAGCGCTCTCTGGCATCAGATCGGCGAGGTTCTGGCGGCGGATATTGCCGCCGGGACGTTTGCCGCAGGCGCCAAATTGCCGACAGAACCGGAGCTGATGGAGCGCTTCGGTGTCAGCCGCTTTACCGTCCGTCAGGCGCTCGGGCATCTGGAGCAGCGGGGATTGGTACGCGCCGAGCAGGGGCGTGGCACGTTCGTGCACAGGGGTGCTATCGATTATACGCTCTCGAAGAAGACGAGGTTTTCCAAGAATCTCATCGAGCAGGGCTTCGAGCCCGGTGGGGAATTGCTGATCCACGAGATCATTCCGGCATCCGAGCGCGTGGCGGCGCGGCTGAAGCTTGTTCCCGGCGCGCCGGTCATCCATCGCCGCGGCGTGATGACCGCCGATAACGTTCCCATCGAACTCGGCGACACCTATTATCCTGCGGAGCGTTTTCCCGATTTCGACAAGGTGCGGCTACAATATCCGACGATCACGGCGGCACTGGCAAGCTACGGTGTTCGCGACTACGAGCGCCTGTCGACCGAGATTGAGGCGCGCATGCCGACCGGCGAAGAGGCGCGGCTGTTGCGGCAGCCAAAATCGGCGCCTGTGTTGATGATCCTCAAGGTGGATGTTGATGTTTCCGGTGCGCCCATAGCCTATGCGGAAACGGTATGGTCGGCGGAGCGGGTGACCTTCAAGGTCGATTTGGGGTAGGTGTCCTATCGGTGCGACAAAATATTCACGATCCTGCCGAGTGGATCGCGGACATAGAAGCGCCGGACACCCCAGGGTTCGTCGGTCAGATCGTAGACGATATCGAACTGCATCGATTGGGCGCGCGCATAAAGCTCATCGACATCATCGACCTCGATGGAAAGATCGGGGACGATGGTTCCGGAGCCGCCTTCGCTGGCAATGCTGATCTGCGGCACGGTTGGTGCGTCGGAGGCGAAGGTGAGGATCCAGCCGTGATCCATGACAATATCGAGGCCGAGCAGGTTACCGTAGAAAAGACGGGCTCTCGCCGGATCGGCGGCGTGGAGATTGGGAATGATGCGCAGAACGGCCATGCGGTGCTCCCAACGGAAAAATGGAGGCGGGGCCTTGCCGCGCCTCCATCATCTTAACTCAGACCGTGACCGATGGCAGCAGCTTGGCGCGCTCGGCGAGGATCTGCCGGCAGGAGTTTGCGACTTCGCGGCCCTTGAGGACGAAATGCTCCTTGAAGAATTGGATATGCGCCTCCGATTCCTGGAAATGATGTGGCGTCAGCACGGCCGAGAGGATCGGTACGCCGGTGTCGAGCTGGACGCGCATCATCGCGTCAAGAACGGTATTGGCAACGAACTCGTGGCGATAAATCCCGCCGTCGACAACGAAAGCGGTGGCGACAATGGCCGAATAGCGTCCGTTGCGGGCAAGCGTCTGGGCATGTAGCGGGATTTCCAGGGCGCCCGGCACATCGAAGATGTCGATGGGGGAAGCCCCATCGGTCTTCTGCCATTCGGCAATGAAGGAATCGACGCTTTGATCAACGATGTCGGCGTGCCAACGGGCCCGGATCAGTGCAATGCGGCCCGGTTGTGTGGAAATGGAGATAGTCATGAACTCTGCCTTTCAAGGGTTTAACTCAATATCCCTTGGGCGAACACGCAAGGCCGCCGAACTCCTCGCGCGGAGGAGCCATCGACTCTGCTTGCTCTCTTCCATCCGGACTATACCGTCGGCTCCGGCCTCTCACCGGATCTGCTGACCCTTCCATTGTGTGGAAGGCGCTCGCGGGCTCGGAGACAAGTCTCCATACCGCCGGTGGGGAATCTCACCCCGCCCTGAGAACGGTCGGAATATAAGTGCAGCGCAGCAGAAATCAAAGAAAAACGCCGGGCGATTAACCCGGCGCTTGTAAAAAATTTATCCAACAGACGTCGATCAGTCCTGGATGACCAGCAGATCGGAGGATGCGAAGCGCAGTGTCACCTTTTCACCGACACTGGGCGGCAACAGGCCGGGGCTGTTGAACATGTCGAAGGAGATGGTGTTGCCGCCGACATTCATGCGCGTTCGGATGACAGAACCGAGGAAATGCGCCGAGGAGACTTCGCCGGTCAGCGCAGTGTCGCCCTTGGCCGATTCAGCCAGCGATCCCGCTTCAGGACGCAGTGCCAGCGATACGGTGTCGCCCGGCTTGTAGGCGGTGACCGACTGCTTCAGGGTCACGCCCTGATCGCCGATCATGATGCGGTTGCTGTCCGGATCGACGACCTTGCCTTCGATCAGGTTCAGCGTGCCGACGAAGGAGGCGACAAAGCGGGTGGCTGGGGTGTTGTAGATTTCGTAGGGCGTCCCGATCTGATCGGCGCGGCCGCCGTTCATGACGACGATGCGATCGGAGATCGACAGGGCTTCTTCCTGATCGTGTGTTACGAAGACGGTGGTGATGCCAAGCTGCCGCTGGATGGCGCGGATTTCCTCGCGCAGCGATACGCGGATCTTGGCGTCGAGCGCCGAGAGCGGTTCGTCGAGCAGCAAGACCTGCGGCTTGACGGCGATGGCGCGGGCGAGCGCCACGCGCTGCTGCTGGCCACCGGACATCTGGTAGGGATAGCGGTCGGCCAGATGATCGAGCTTGATCAGGCCGAGCATTTCCTTGACGCGCTTATCGATGTCGGGCTTGGCCATTCCGGCGACCTTGAGGCCGAAGGCGACATTGTCGTGCACGGTCATGTTCGGAAACAGCGCATAGGCCTGGAACACCATGCCGATATTGCGCTGGTTCGGCTTCAGCGGGCGCTGGTCCTTGCCGTTGATCGTCAGGGTTCCGGCGGTCGGGCTTTCGAAGCCAGCGATCATGCGCAGCACGGTCGTCTTGCCGCAGCCCGACGGTCCGAGGAAGGAAATGAATTCTCCCTTCTCGATGTGCATGGTGAAGTCGTGAACGACCTGAACTTCGCCGAAGGATTTCTTGAGATGGGTGAGTTCGAGAAAAGCCATGGTGGGGAGCCTTACGCCTTAATCGGAGCGGATTTTGAGAAACGGGAGACCAGCTGGAGCAAGCCCATGCTGAGCCAGGTTATGGCGAGTGCGATGATCGCCAGCGCTGAGGACTGATAGGCCTGGTTGGCGCCGACGAGCTGCATGTAGGGGCCGAATGCCGGACGATTGAGGAGCGAGGCCATGGTGAACTCGCCCATGACGATCGCGAGCGTAATGAAGGCGCCGGAAAGCACGCCGCTCATGACATTCGGGAAGATGCATTTGAACATGATGGTCGTCCAGCTGGCACCCAGGCTTTCGGCAGCTTCGGTCAACGTGCCGATGTCGATCGTACGCATCGCCGTATCGACCGAACGATACATGTAGGGCAAGGACAGCACAATGTACGAGCAGACGAGCAGGATATTCGTCGTTTGATTATAGCCCGTCAGCGGCAGGATCGACGACGAGTTATAGAGACGCAAATAGCCGAAGACGATGACGATCGCCGGGATGACCAGCGGCATCAAGGTGATGAATTCCACCAGTGGGCGTATTTGCGGCAAGCGCAGGCGAACCCAATAGGCTGTCGGCACCACAAGCAGCATGCCGAAAATAATGGTCAGTACTGCCATCAGCATGGAATAGCCAAAGGCGTAAAGGAAGTTCGGATCGGAAAAGACCGAGGTATAGGCATCAAAACTGTAGGCGTTGCGACGCATGCGCAACGAGAACTCCAGCGTGCCGATAAGCGGTACGATGAAATAGAAGGCGCCGATGGCAACCGCGATCCAGGCAAAGAATTTTTGCAGTTTCATTTTTGCCACCGTTCAGCGCGCATACGCATGAGAATGTAGATGACGTTCGAGATGCCGGTGATGACGATCATGCCGAGCGCCATGGCATAGCCGAGATTGGCATTATGCAGCACATCGCCGCGGATTTGCGCGTAGAGCTGGATCGGCACGATATTGAGCGAGCTGCCTGTCAGTGCGATGGCTGTCGCGATTGCGCCAAAAGCGTTGGCAAACAGCAGCAGCGTCGTGCCGAGCAGGCTCGGCCAGAGGATAGGCAACGCAACCATCAGCCAATATTGCCCGTTGGTAGCACCGAGGATGGAGGCGGCTTCGCGCCATTCCTTCTTCATGCCATCGAGGGCCGGCGTGATGATCAGCACCATCAGTGGGATCTGGAAATACATGTAGGTGATGGTGAGGCCGATGAAGCTGTAGAGATTGAAGCCGGTCGAATACAAATTGAAGCCGAACAACTCTACCATCAGCACGGTGACGAGCCCGAGACGGCCGATCGTGGCGATGAACGCGAAGGCCAGCGGTACACCGGCGAAATTGGAGGCTACGCCCGAAAAGGTCAGAAATGTATGGCGGACCCAAGCCGGAAGGCCGCCCATGACCAGTGCCCAGGCGAGATAGAAACCGATCAGCGCGCCGCCAAGCGCGGAAACGACCGACACCTTGATACTGATCCAGTAGGAATTCATGATGGACGGCGTGAACAGATCGGCGATGTTCTTGAGCGTGAGGCTACCGTCCGGTGTCAGAAATGCGCCGGCGACCAGGTAGATCGTCGGGAAAATCAGAAACAGCAGCGCGAAGAGCAGGAAGGGTGCAATACCCAGCCAGTCGATGACGGCGCGCTTGCTGATCAGGGGAGCAGAACTGATCGTTGATGTTGTGACGGTGCTCATGAAGTGCCCAATCTACGGCATCGAAAAACGGAAAACCTCCCCGTCGAAACGGGGAGGTCATTTCAAGTCGGATTACTGTACGTTCGAACCGACGACGCTGTCCCAATTGGTGGTGATAGCGGTCTTGCCAGCAGCCTGTTCGTCGAGCGTCGGGAAGATAGCCTTTTCATAGGCGGCAGCCGGCGGCAACTTGTCGAGGAGTTCCTTCGGAATCTTGCCGTTCTTGGCAAGATCGTTGAAGCGGATCGGGTGGCAATAGCCCTTCAGCCAGCCAACCTGGCCTTCGTCGGAATAAAGGAATTCCATCCAGAGCTTGGCGGCGTTCGGGTGCGGAGCGAAAGCCGAGATCGCCTGCACGTAGACGCCGGCGACAACGCCCGAAGCCGGAACGGTGACTTCAACCGGTGGGTTGCCGTTCAGGCTGTCGCGCCATGCGAGGCCGTTATAGTCCCATGCAACGACGATCGGGGTAGCACCCTGAGCGAGCGAAGCGGACTTGCCGATGACCGGAACGAAGTTGCCAGCCTTGTTGAGCTGAGCGAAATACTTCAGGCCGGCTTCGCCGATCTTGGTCGCATCCTTTTCGCCAGCGGCGAGGCCGGCAGCGTAAGCTGCCTGGACGGCCTGGTTGGACGTGCGCGGGTCGCCAGCGAGCGATACCGTGTTGGCATATTCCGGCTTCAGCAGGTCAGCCCAGTCCTTCGGCGGGTTCTTGACGATGTCCTTGTTCACGACGAAGGAGAGAACGCCGTAATAATCGCCGTACCAGTAGCCGTCGGCATCCTTGGCGCTGTCCGGAATGGAATCCCAGGTCGAGACCTTATAAGGCTGGATCAGGCCGTCTTTCTTGGCGGAGGGACCAAAGGAGAGACCGACGTCGATCACGTCGGGAGCTTGCGGGCCGGTGTTGCCCTTGTTGGCGCGGATGGCTTCGACTTCATCACCCGAGCCGGCGTCTGGATTGAGTTCGTTGACCTCGATGCCATACTTCGCCTTGAAGGCTGCGATAAGGTCGCCATAACCGCACCAGTTGTGGGGCAGGGCGATGGTGGTCAGCGTGCCTTCCTTCTTGGCGGCAGCGATGAGGTCCGCGCTCGGTTCAGCAGCCGCGATGGCGGTCGAAGCCATGATCATCGCGGTGGAGAGCGTCAGAAGACGATGAATTTTCGTGATCACTGGTATTCCTCCTTTTAGGTTTTCAGTGTCTGGCGTTGCTGTTAATGACGTTGCATGAAGGTTGTGTGACGGGTTCAATGAGTTGCGTTTCCAGCAAATGCAAGGATTTACTCTTATTCACGAACTGTGACGGACAATGTCTTGCTGGCGAATTTGCAGGTCGTTATTCAATACTTCTTTTCCCTCTAACTTAGCTTGCGAAACAGGCGTGTCTGTTCGAAGAGGCCTTCCAGGGTTTTCATGCGCTCGCTCGTCTCGTCCCAGGTCGAACTCTGCACGGCCTCGATCAGCGCTTCGACGATAAAGAGGGTGACGACAGAGGAATCCCAAGCCGAAGGCGCTTCTATTTGCACGCGAAACGTGTGCTTGGCATGCTTGGCGGCGGGTGTAGCCCATTGATCGGTAAAGACGATGATCTCGGCCCCATGGCGGCGGGCGGCGGCAGCGAGATTGACCATCTCCTGCTCATAGCGCCTGATATCGAAGATCACGAGCAGGTCGCCGGGGTTCATGTTCAACACATATTGCGGCCACGAGCTTGAATTGGACGAGAGCAGGGTCGTGTTCGGGCGGATGACCTGCATATGGGTGAAGAAATATTCGGCCAGCGCGCCGGTGATACGCCCACCGACGAAATAAAGCCCGCGTTTACGCTCCGACAGGAGCGCGGCGACGCTTTCGAAGGTTGCCACATCGATGTCCGTCAGCGTTTGGCGGAGATTGCCCATGATGGCATCGGCAAAGCGGTTGAGGATGTGCGTGCCGGGGGCATTGGATGCCCAGCGGTCATGCTTGGTCAGCGGATTGGAGATGGTCGCCTCGACCTCATGATGGAGGTGCGACTGAAAATCGGGATAACCCTTATAGCCGAGTTTCTGCACCATGCGCGCCACGGTCGGCGTGGACACGCGGGCGTTCTCGGCGACCGTCGTAATGCTGCCCAACCCCGAAACGGGGTAGTTGTCGAGCAGGCTCTTGGCGAGCTGCTTTTCGGCGCGTGTCAACGCGTCGAATTGGGCATGGATTACGTCCGAAACTGTCTTCGACGCATTGCTCACTCGATTTTAGCTCCCCGGGACGGTCTTATGCCAGTCTCCTGTGACGATATAACAACGCTGTCACATTTCGTGTCAATGTCACAAATGAAGAAATAATTTCAGTTTGGAGTTGACAGTGGCTGAAACCTGAAGAATTCTTTTCTTATAAATATTTTATTAAGTAGCGATGGGGCGCCTTCAATGCTGGCCCAGCAAGGCATTCTGACGGAAGCGGATGGCGAATGCGTTGCGGTCGAACGGCCGGACGGAAAGAGCCCGTTTTTCATCATTTGCGAACACGCATCTCGCAGGCTGCCGGAACGCTTCGGCGATCTTGGTCTGTCGCCTGAAGCGCTTTCCAGCCACATTGCCTGGGATCCTGGGGCATTGGCTGTTGCCCGGAAAATCTCCGACAGTCTCGATGCAACACTGGTCCATCAGCGCTTCTCGCGTCTGATCTATGACTGCAACCGGCCGCCGGAAAGCGCCGGTGCCATGCCGGAAACTAGCGAGATCTATACGATCCCCGGCAATCAGCATCTGCGCGCCGCAGACCGGGAGGCACGGACCGAGGCACTTTACATACCGTTTCACAACCGCATTCAGGCACTTTTGAAAGAGCGGGCGAACAGTGGACAAAAAACCGTGATCGTCACCGTCCACAGTTTTACGTCTGTCTACAACGGCAAGCCCCGGGCGGTGGAGCTCGGCATTCTGCATGATGACGATCGCTGGCTGGCGGATTGCATGCTCGATGCGGCGGCTGAGGCGCCGCTCTATCGTACCGAGCGCAACGAACCTTACGGGCCAGAGGATGGCGTTACCCATACGCTGAAATTGCATGGGATCGCCAATGGTTTGCATAACGTAATGATCGAGGTCCGCAACGACCTCATCGTGGATGACGTCGGCCAAGAGGTCGTGGCCGACTATCTGACAGGGCTTCTGCAGAGCAGTCTGGAAGCCTGACTAGAAGAAGAAAAGACCTCGGGGAGCAGCTCAACTGCGATCGGGCCATACGGCAAAAAGCCGGTGGCTCACATGACACACGGTCCTCCGCAATTCCGCGGAAGGCTTGGTTTTAGGGGGAATGACATGTCTGATTACACAGACTTAGACAAGAAAGAGGATGTGCATATCCTGCACTCCATGGGCTATGCCCAGGAGTTGGAACGGCGCATGAGCTCGTTTTCGAATTTTGCGGTATCCTTTTCGATTATTTGTATTCTTTCCGGTGGTATCAATTCGCTTGCCCAGGCAACGTCAGGCGCAGGCGGTGCGGCAATCGGCATCGGCTGGCCGGTCGGTTGCTTTATTTCCCTCGTCTTTGCCGTTGCGATGGCGCAGATCAGTTCGGCGTATCCGACAGCGGGCGGCCTCTATCACTGGGGCTCTATCCTCGGTAACCGCTTCACCGGCTGGCTGACCGCCTGGTTCAACCTTCTCGGCCTCGTGACGGTTCTCGGCGCGATCAATGTCGGCACCTACTACTTCTTCATCGGCGCCTTCGGCGGCTATTTCGGCATGACCGATACGACCTTGGTCCGCATGGTGTTCCTGGTCGTCATCACCGGCCTTCAGGCGTTGGTGAACCATATGGGTATCGGACTGACGGCGAAGCTGACCGACTTTTCCGGCTATCTGATCTTTGCAACGTCGATCGCACTGGCGATCGTGTGCCTGCTCGCCGCACCCTCCTATGACTTTGCCCGCCTGTTCACCTTCACGAACTATTCGGGCGTGGCAACGATCGCAGCCGACGGCACGGCGACCGGCGCTCCGGTCTGGCCGCAGGTTTCCACCTTCTGGGTCTTCGCTCTCGGTCTGCTGCTGCCGATCTATACGATCACCGGCTATGACGCTTCGGCGCATACGTCGGAAGAAACCGTCAAGGCGGCTCATTCCGTTCCTCGCGGCATGGTGGCCTCCGTGCTTTGGTCGGCATTGTTCGGCTACATCATGCTGTGCTCTTTCGTCCTGATGCTCCCGAACATGGACGATGCCGCAAAGCAGGGCTGGAACGTGTTCTTCTGGGCGATGGATGCTCAGGTGAACCCGATCATCAAGGACATCCTGTATTTCCTGATCTTCATCAGCCAGTGGCTGTGCGGCCTGGCGACGGTAACGTCGGTATCGCGCATGATCTTCGCGTTCTCGCGTGACGGCGGCCTTCCGGCTTCCAAGGCACTCTCCAAGGTCAGCCCGAAATACCGTACGCCGGTTTCGGCGATCTGGGCCGGTTCGATCCTTTCGGTGCTGTTCGTCTGGGGTTCCTCGCTGGTTTCGATCGGCGATACGCCTGTCTACAGCATCGTCGTTTCGTGCACCGTCATCTTCCTGTTCTTCTCCTTCGCGATCCCGATCACGCTCGGCCTGTTCGCATGGGGCACGTCGAAGTGGGACAAGATGGGACCGTGGAACCTTGGTGAGGGGCTGTTCAAGCTTTTTGCCGTGCTGACGGTCATCGCGATGATCATCATCTTCGTTCTCGGCATTCAGCCGCCGAATGACTGGGCCGGTATCATTACCGTCGGCTTCCTCGTGCTGACGGCAATCGTCTGGTTCGGTTTCGAGCGCCGCCGCTTCAAGGGCCCGCCGATTGGTGATGCGATCGCCAAGCGCAAGGCTGATATTGCAGCGGCGGAAGCGGCTGTCGGCGAAAGCTGAGGGTCGGACTATACGGCCCAAAATCACGAGGCCGCATCCGTGCGGCCTCTTTCACCGGCACAAACGCGGCGCCTCCCGTCAGGGAATGTGGTTTTGTCGTTTTGTTGTCCGATGCCACCATTAATGTTCAGGCGGATCAAACATGAGCACTAGCTATACGCTCGACGACCTCAGACTGGATGTGGCCGAGGGTCGCATCGATACGGTTCTGGCATGCCAGGTGGACATGCAGGGCCGCCTGATGGGCAAACGATTCCAGGCGGAATTCTTTGTCGAAAGCGCCTGGAAGGAAACGCATAGCTGCAACTATCTGCAGGCGACCGATATCGAGATGGAAACCGTCTCCGGCTACAAGTCGACAAGCTGGGAGAAGGGTTATGGCGACTATACGATGAAGCCGGATCTCTCTACGCTTCGCCGTATTCCCTGGCTCGAAGGCACGGCGCTCGTGCTCTGCGATGTGCTCGATCATCACACGCACGAAGAAGTAGCTCACTCCCCGCGTGCCATCCTCAAGAAGCAGGTCAAGCGTCTCGAAGCGCTGGGCATGAAGGCCTACATGGCCTCGGAGCTCGAATTCTTCCTGTTCGACCAAACCTATGACAGCGCCCGCGAATCCGGCTATCGCAACCTCAATCTCGTCAGCGGCTACAATGAAGATTACCACATCTTCCAGACCACCAAGGAAGAGGATGTGATGCGGGCGATCCGCAAGGGCTTACAGGGCGCCGAGATCCCGGTTGAGAACTCCAAGGGCGAGGCCTCGGCCGGCCAGGAGGAAATCAACGTTCGCTATGCCGACGCGCTTGATATGGCCGACCGCCATGCGATCATCAAGAACGGCTGCAAGGAGATTGCTTGGGCAAAGGGCAAGGCCATCACCTTCCTGGCGAAGTGGAACTACAGCGCCGCCGGCAGCTCGTCGCATATCCACCAGTCGCTGTGGAGCGCCGACGGCAAGACACCGCTGTTCTTCGACAAAGAGGCAGAGCATGGCATGACGCCGCTGATGAAGCATTACGTCGCCGGGCTTTTGAACCATGCCAGCGAAATCACCTATTTCCTCGCGCCCTATATCAATTCCTACAAGCGTTTCGTCGCAGGCACCTTCGCGCCCACCAAGGCGATCTGGAGCACGGACAACCGCACGGCGGGCTATCGTCTTTGCGGTGCGGAGACCAAGAGCATCCGCATCGAATGCCGCGTCGGCGGCTCTGATCTCAATCCCTATCTCGCCTTTGCCGCGCTGATCGCCGCCGGTCTCGACGGCATCGAGAACAAGCTTGAGCTGGAAGCGCCTTTCGTCGGCGACGCCTATGGTGCCCGCGAGGTTCGCGAAATTCCGCGCACGCTGCGCGATGCCGCTGTGGCGCTGTCGGGCTCGAAGATGCTGCGCGCAGCCTTCGGCGACGAGGTCATCGATCACTATACTCGCGCTGCCGAATGGGAGCAGGAGGAATATGACCGCCGCATCACGGATTGGGAGGTGGCGCGCGGATTCGAAAGGGCGTAAGCCTGCCGTTGATTATGAGCCCTGCCCAATTTTCGTCGCCGGACGACGGCAGGGAAGGCGGCTGCGGCAAAGCGCTTCTTTCGGCGGCGCGGGGCTTGCGGGAATCGTCTTCGCGGCCAGCCGAAAATATGTTCGTGACTATAAAAACAGGATTTCGATCATGACCATGATCACATGTGTATCACCCGTGAACGGCGAGGTTTATGCGGAGCGCCCGGCGCTGTCGCTGGAAGCCGCCAAGGACGTGGTGGCTCGCGCCCGCAAGGCGCAGAAGGATTGGGCACGTCGCCCCTTGGAAGACCGTGTTCAGCTGGTGCTGAAGGGCGTTGCCCGTCTTAACGAGATGGCCGATGTCGTCGTGCCGGAGCTGACCTGGCAGATGGGCCGCCCGATCAAGTATGGCGGCGAATATCGCGGTTTCAACGAGCGCTCCAATTATGTCGCCTCGATCGCAGCTGATGCGCTGGCGCCGCTGGTGGTGGAAGACAGCGCGAATTTTGCGCGCCGCATCGAGCGTGAGCCGCACGGCGTCGTCTTCGTCATCGCGCCGTGGAACTATCCCTATATGACAGCGATCAATACGGTCGCTCCGGCGCTGATGGCCGGCAATACCGTCATCCTGAAGCATGCCAGCCAGACGCTTCTGGTCGGCGAGCGGCTGGTGCAGGCCTTTGTCGAAGTCGGCGTTCCCGCCGATGTTTTCCAGAACGTCTTTCTCGATCACGCCACGACCTCGGCCCTGATCGCCGCCGGCAGCTTCAATTTCGTCAACTTCACCGGTTCGGTCGAAGGCGGGCGCTCGATCGAGCGTGCTGCCGCCGGCACCTTCACCAACCTCGGCCTCGAGCTTGGTGGCAAGGATCCGGGCTATGTCATGGAAGATGCCGACCTGGAGGCCGCCGTCGACACGCTGATGGACGGCGCTACCTTCAATTCCGGCCAATGCTGCTGCGGCATCGAGCGCATCTATGTGCATGAATCGCTCTATGACGCCTTCGTCGAGAAGTCGCTTGCCTGGGTGTCGAACTACAAGCTCGGCAACCCACTCGATCCGGAAACCACGCTCGGACCGATGGCGCATAAGCGCTTCGCCAAGGTGGTGCGCGAGCAGATTGCCGATGCCGTTGCCAAGGGTGCCAAGGCGTTGGTCGATCCCAAGCTTTTTCCGGCCGATGACGGCGGCGCCTATCTCGCGCCGCAGATCCTCGTCAATGTCGATCACTCCATGGCCTTCATGCGCGAGGAAACCTTCGGTCCGGCCGTGGGTATCATGAAGGTCAAGAACGACGCGGAAGCGCTGGAGTTGATGAACGACAGCCCCTATGGCCTGACGGCGTCGCTCTGGACCAAGGATGTCGAGCGCGCCTCGCGCATCGGCCGCGACATCGAAACCGGCACCGTCTTCATGAACCGTGCAGATTATCTCGACCCGGCGCTGTGCTGGACCGGCGTCAAGGAAACGGGCCGCGGCGGTTCGCTCTCCGTCATCGGCTTCCACAATCTGACGCGCCCGAAATCCTACCATCTGAAGAAAGTAACAGCATGAGCACTATCTCAGCCAATTGGAGCTATCCCACTGCCTTCAAGCTCGGTCGCGGCCGGATCACGGAACTGGCGGATGCCTGCAAGAGCCTGGGGATCAAGAAGCCGCTGCTGATCACCGACCGGGGCCTAGCCTCAATGGCGATCACCAAGACGGCGCTGGATATTCTCGAGGACGCCGGTCTCGGCCGCGCCATCTTCGCCGATGTCGACCCCAATCCGAACGAGAAGAACCTCGATGCCGGCGTCAAGGCATTCAAGGACGGCGGTCATGACGGCGTTGTCGCTTTCGGCGGCGGCTCGGGCCTCGATCTTGGTAAGTGCGTTGCCTTCATGGCCGGCCAGACCCGTCCGGTCTGGGATTTCGAGGATATCGGCGACTGGTGGACCCGCGCCAATGTTGAGGGCATTGCCCCGATCGTTGCCGTGCCGACAACGGCCGGCACCGGCTCGGAAGTCGGCCGCGCCAGCGTCATCACCAATTCCCAGACGCATGTGAAGAAGATCATCTTCCATCCGAAGTTCCTGCCGGGCGTCGTCATCGCCGATCCGGAACTGACGGTTGGCATGCCGAAGGTCATCACCGCCGGCACCGGCATGGATGCGTTCGCGCATTGTCTGGAAGCCTATTCCTCGCCCTTCTATCATCCGATGTCGGCCGGCATCGCGCTGGAAGGCATGCGGCTGGTCAAGGAGTTTCTGCCGCGCGCCTATAAGGAAGGCACCGACCTTGAAGCTCGTGCCAACATGATGAGCGCCGCCGCCATGGGCGCGGTTGCCTTCCAGAAGGGTCTCGGCGCCATTCATGCGCTGTCGCATCCGATCGGCGCCGTCTATAACACCCATCACGGCATGACCAATGCCGTCGTCATGCCGGCTGTCCTGCGCTTCAACCGCAAGCCCATCGAAGACAAGATCGCCCGCGCCGCCGCATATCTCGGCATTTCCGGCGGTTTCGACGGCTTCTACGACTACGTGCTGCAATTGCGTGCCGAACTCGGCGTTCCTGAAAGCCTCTCGGCGATGGGCATCGCGCCCGACCGGATCGATGAACTCTCGGCCATGGCGATCGAAGATCCGAGCGCCGGTGGCAATCCGGTGCCGATGACGCTGGAAAACACCAAGGCGCTGTTCCGCGATTGCTTCTGAAAGAACATCGGTGCTCTTTGACTGGATTGCGGCGCATCGACCATCTTAAGATAACAAAAGGGCCGCCGGGAGATCTCCCGGCGGCCCTTTTGTTTGTTTGGACTGCCAATCAATCCACAAATTCGACGACCACGCCGGGCTTGACCATCTTCGCGAGTGCGGTTGCGTCCCAGTTGGTGAGGCGCACACAGCCGTGGCTCTGCGACTTGCCGATCTTCGAGGGTTCGGGCGTGCCATGGATGCCGTAGGTCGGCTTCGATAGCGCCATCCAGACAACCCCGACCGGGCCGTTCGGCCCCGGCGGGATGTCGAGAATCTTGTCGTTGGCGCCCTGCTTGAAATTGATCTTCGGATTATAGGTGTAGCCCGGGTTGAAGGCGACGCGCTCGACCGTGACCGTGCCGGACGGCGAGGGTGTGTCCGTCGAGCCGATGCTAGCGGGATAAGCGGCGATCAGCGTGCCGTTGGCGTCATAGGCGAAAACCTGCTTGCGGCCCTTGTCGGCAAGAATCTTCGCGACAGTGCCGGTCTTGCTCGGTCCGGTATTGACCACCTTGATCGTGCTGCCCGGGACGGTGAAATCGACGCCCGGGTTCAGTTCCTTCAGATAGCCTTCATCCATATGGAAGCGTTCGGCCAGCATTTCCGTGGTCGAGGTATAGCCGAGCGATGGCATCTGGGCCTTTTCGGCATAGTCCTCTGGGATCGACGCGACATAAGGGCCGGCGGCGTCGGCGGGCGTGATCGTGTAATTGATGATCGGCATGCCGCCCGACAGGCGCAGCTGCTCGAGGATCGAATCCGTATCCTTCGGATCAAGCGTCTGGCCGGTCATCTGCTGATAGGCGTAGATGGCCTTGGTGACATTGCCACCCATGCGGCCGTCGATGGCGCCTGGCGAAATGCCCTGGCGAGCGAGGAAGACCTCGATCGCCGTGATCTCCATCTTCGACTTGCCCTTCAGCGTGATGACCGGTTCGGCCGGGGGCTTGCGCTGAATATCGGGCGTTTGCTGCGGATCGATCGAGGCATAGTCGTTACTGTTCGGATTCGTCTGACCCTGCTGGGTTTGTGCGTCCGTATTCGGCTGGGCCTGATCGTCGAGCGGCACGCGCTGAATGGAGCTGTCGCGAGGGATGCCGCCGGTAATGACGCTGCCATCACTCCCGTCGCCGCGATACTGCCGATAGTCGCGGTAGCCGCCATTGTTGGAAAGCTGCGTGTCGCCATAGCGGCCGCCATCGCTGTAACCGTCGTCAGCCGGTGCCTGAGGGTAGTAGGTGCTGGCCCGCATCTCGGTGGCGACGACGTTCCCGTAGCGGTCGACCAAGACACGCCGGCCACGCCCGTCGCGCGTTCTCACATAATCCTGCTCTGAATACTGATCGAGGATTCGCCCGTCCGGCGTGACCAGAACGACATCGTTGCTCCCGCCGCGATAATACTGCGCCTGCGCATCGGTCAATGCGAGAGCGGATGCCGTGGCCGCCAGGGCCAAAGAAAGGCTTATTTTCAGTAACCGGTTCACGTCAGTCGAATCCTCGGATGGTGGCTGGGCCGACACACACATGGTAATTTTGACACTAGTGTGGAATTTAAGATTATCATGCTGAATAAAATATAAAAATTTGTGTGATGAAGGCGTCAAGTTAACGTTCGGTAAGAGAAATCGCCATTTATTCTTGCCGCGCGCCATTTCGAGACCACTTTCGGACGGGTGGCCAATCAGACGCCGACCAGGGAGAATTGCGAGACATGATCGACTTTGCCGCGGCCAAGGGGCCGAAACTGATGCTCGACGAGGGCTCCGTGCTGGATATCGGCGCCTGCGTCGTCGACGGCAACAATCTCGCGCCGGGACGCGCCATTCCCGATGACGGCGACCCGCGCATCGATCATTCCCTGGAAGGTTTTCTCTTCACCTGCGGCCCGGACCACATCCGTCATCCGCAGCCGATGTCGGGTGCTTTCGAGGGCAGGCGCTATCCGCTGCATGGTTCTTTCTCCTCGCATCCGGCCAAGATTCTCTGGACCCGGTTCGAGAATGGTAATGCCGAATGCCGTGCCGATGTCGATATCCTAACCGCCGAAGGTCGAACGGCGCGGCTGGAGCGCCATTGGCGGATCGATGGTGCGACGGGCGAGGTTTCGCTTACGGATCGCGTCGTCAACACCAGCAGCGAAGCGATGCCGGTCTTTTTGATGTATCACATGAATGTCGGCGGCAAATGGTTCGATGACGGCGTGCGCCTTTCCGGGCAGATGCTGGAGAATGGCGGTTTTCCCTGGACTTTCGGCGAGGAGCATGGCGGGATTTTCTGCGTGCCGGCAGCGGGGAAAGGTGAGGATTGGTCCGAACTGAGCCTCGGGCCGATCGCCGCCATCGGCGGCAAGTCGCTGAGGGTACGGTTCGGCACGGAGACGCTGCCGTTCCTGCAGGTCTGGCGCAATCAGCGTGCGCCCGCGCATGTCCTCGGCATCGAGCCCGTATCGCATCGCTGGGTGTCGCGGGACGAGCTGGAGGAAGCAGACGAATTCAACATTCTTCAGCCCGGCGAAGCCAGGAGTTTTACACTCAACTTTGCCTTCGTCTGAGGGGCTTCAGCGGTTGACGCTCGCTTTGTGGCGGCGTAGATCATGGCCCTCGGTTTTATAGAGGAAGCGAACGATGGATATCCGCCCGATCGACGACGAATACTCGGTTTCCGGCCAGATCAGCCTGGAGGATCTCGACCAGATCAAGGCATTGGGTTTCAAGTCGCTCGTCTGCCATCGCCCGGACAATGAAAGCCCGGACCAGACGCCGTTCGCTGTTATCGAAGCACGCGCCAAGGAGCTTGGCCTCGAAATCACCCATGTGCCTGTCGGGCCGATGGGCGTGACCGAAGAGGCCGTGCAGGGCATGGTCGACGCGCTTGACGAGTTTCCGCGTCCGATGCTCGGTTATTGCCGCTCCGGCGCGCGCTCGACCGCGATCTATCAGAAGACGCATCATATTCGCGGCTGAGCGACCGCTTCCCGAACATAGAAGAGCTTTTGGGCGTTGCTGATAAGCAGCGCCCCGTTTGTGACCCGTCACCGGACAACATCAGGAGAGAAATCATGAGCATCAAGCGTATCGACGTCGGAGCCCGCATGAGCGGCGCCGTCATCCACGGCAACACCGTTTACCTCGCCGGCCAGGTTGGCGAAGGCGCAAGTGTTACGGATCAGTGCAAGTCGGCTCTGGCCGAAGTCGATCGCCTGCTGGCTGCTTCCGGCTCCAGCAAGTCGAAGATCCTGCAGACGCTGATCTATCTCTCCGATATCTCCGACTTCGCCGAAATGAACGCCGCCTGGGAAGCCTGGGTCGATCCGGCCAACACGCCGGCTCGCGCCACCAGCGAAGCCAAGCTTGCCGCGCCGAAGTACAAGGTCGAGTTCATCGTCACCGCCGCGATCGACTAATTCGGTCCGACGCGTTTTGGGAAGGCCGGTGAGTAGGAGCATATTGTCCGTTTTCAATTTGAAAGCGGACAATATGCTCCAGAGCTCACCGGCCTTTTGCTTGCGAGATTTCCGTCAAAGTGCGGGAAGGCGTGATCGCTTCCGGATTGAGCACGATCTCGATGATCGCCGGCTTGCCGCTGGCACGCGCCCGCTCGAAGGCGGGACCGAACTCTTCCGTTGCCTTCACCGTCTCGCCATGGCCGCCATAGGCGCGGGCCAAGGCGGCGAAATCCGGATTGTTCAGCGCTGTGGCGCTGACACGGCCGGGATATTCCCGTTCCTGATGCATGCGTATGGTGCCGTACATGCCGTTGTTGATGACCAGCGCGATCAGCGGCAGGCCATATTGGACGGCGGTCGCAAATTCCTGACCGTGCATCATGAAGCAGCCGTCACCGGCAAAGCAGATCACCTCGCGCTCGGGAAAGAGCTGCTTGGCGGCAACCGCTGCCGGCAGGCCGTAGCCCATCGAACCGGAGGCGGGAGCGGCCTGGGTGTTGAAGCGGCGGAAACGATGGAAGCGGTGCAGCCAGGTGGCATAGTTGCCGGCACCGTTGGTGAAGATCGTGTCGTCCGCCGTATTAGCCTCGATCCAGTCCATGATCCGGCCCATATGCACGGCTCCGGGGTTCGTTTCCGGCGTCTTCGACCAGGCGAGATAGGCTGCATGCATGCGCTCCGTCCGCTCTGCCCAGCGCGGCTCCGCTGGTGCTTCGAGATCGGCCAGGGCCTCCACGAAATCGGCCGGGCTGGCGCAGATCGCCAGATCCGGGCGATAGACGCGACCGAGCTCGGAGGGGTCGGGATGGATATGGACAAGCTGCTGTTGCGGGTAGGGGATCTCCATCAGCGTATAGCCGGAAGACGGCATTTCCGAGAAGCGGCCGCCGAGCAGGATCAGTAGGTCGGCTTGCCTGACCTCCTTTGCCAGCGCCGGATTGATGCCGATGCCGACATCGCCGACATAGTTCGGATGCAGATGATCGAACAGCATCTGGCGGCGGAAAGAGCAGCCGACCGGCAGCTTGAAACGCTCGGCGAAGCTTTCGATACCGGCAACAGCATCCTCGTCCCAGCGCGTGCCGCCGAGAATGACCAGCGGCCGCTCAGCCGTGAGCAAGCGCTGGTGCAGGTCATCGATCTGGCTGCTTCCCGGATGGGCTGATACCGGCGTGTAGGGCTTGGCCTGTGGAGCTTCGACCTCGTCGCGCAGCATGTCCTCGGGCAGGGTCAGCACAACGGGGCCAGGCCGGCCAGATGTCGCGACGGCAAAGGCACGGGTGACGAATTCCGGAATGCGGGCGGCGTCATCGATCTCGCCGACCCATTTGGCGAATTCGGTGAAGGCGCGGCGGAATTCCACTTCCTGGAAGGCCTCGCGTTCGCGGGCGTCCCGCTGCACCTGGCCGATGAAGAGGATCATCGGGATCGAATCCTGCCGGGCGATGTGCAGGCCAGCCGAAGCATTGGTCGCGCCGGGGCCGCGGGTGACCATGCAAATGCCGGGTTCGCCGGTGAGCCGACCCCAGGCGTCCGCCATCATTGCCGCGCCACCCTCCTGGCGGCAGACGAGCACCTTGATGTCGCTGTCATGCAAAGCGTCGAGCACGGCAAGAAAGCTCTCGCCGGGAACACAGGAAATGCGCTGCACGCCGTTTGCCTTCAGGGCTTCGACGATGAGCTGGCCGCCAGTCCGTTTCATGCTTTTGCCTTTCCCTCCAGTTCCGCCAATTCGGCCAGAACCTCCTCCTGATGTTCGCCAAGGCGCGGGCTCGGCCGCGTGTAGGTCAGCGGCGTCTCCGACAGGACCACGGGCGTACGTACGCTCGGGATGACGGTACCCACAGCATCCTCAAGATCGATCCGCAAGCCGCGCGCCTTGATCTGCGGGTCCGCGAACATATCCTCGATCGTATTGATCGCTCCGGCCGGCACCGCATTGTCCTCGCAGGCCTTCAACAGATCCGCCTTGTTCCATGTCAGTGTTTTTGCCGAGATGAAGGCGCGGACGTCATGGCGATGGGCGACGCGGGCCTTGTTGGTGGCATAGCGTTCGTCATCCGCATGCGAGTCGATGCCAAGGATTGCGCAGAGGCGGCGGAATTGCCCGTCATTGCCGATAGCAAGGATCAGATAGCCGTCAGCGGTCGGCACGACCTCGTAGGGCGAAATATTGGGATGGGCATTGCCGAGGCGCACCGGCGCCTTGCCGGAGATCAGGTAGTTCATGTTCTGGTTGGCAAGCACGGCGGATTGCACATCGAGGAGTGCCATGTCGACAAGCTGACCTTCACCGGTCTTCAGTGCATGGATCAGCGCTGCTTCGATCGCGGAGACGGCGTAGATGCCCGTGAAGATATCCGCGATCGCCACGCCCGCCTTCATCGGCTGCCCGTCCGGTTCGCCGGTGATCGACATGAAGCCGGACATGCCCTGGACGATATAATCATAGCCCGCAAGGCCGGCATAGGGACCGGTCTGGCCGAAGCCGGTGATCGAGCAATAGACCAGCTTGGGATTGATCTTTCTCAGGCTCTCATAGTCCAGGCCATATTTCACCAGCCCGCCGAGCTTGAAATTCTCGATCACCACGTCGGCGGTCAGGACCAGCCGGCGAACCAGCTCCTGCCCCTCTTCGGTCTTGAGATCGGCGACAACAGAACGCTTGCCGCGATTGGTGGAATGGTAGTAGGCGGCGGAGAGATTTTCTCCATCCTTGCCCTCGACGAAGGGCGGCCCCCACTGGCGCGTATCGTCACCACCATCGGGATTTTCCACCTTGATGACATCGGCTCCGAGATCGGCCAACATCTGCCCTGCCCAGGGGCCGGCGAGAACGCGGGCCAATTCGATAACGCGGATACCCGTGAGTGGCGGTTTCTTGGTGCTGTTGGCTGTCATGTCGATCCGGATGGCGGCTAGGGTGTGAAAGTGACCTCAGATGTATCGGATACCGGCTTGGAAGCAAAGCGCCGCTCGCGCCAGAGAATATAGAGGCCGGAGCCGATGATGATGAAAATGCCGACCCATTTGATCAGGTCGGGGAAGTTGCCGAAGACCAGCCAGCCGAAGATCGTCGCCGAGACGATCTCGAAATATTGCAGCGGCGCCAGCGTCGAGGCCGGGGTGGATCGATAGGCATAGATGGTGAGGACGCCGGCGATAGCGGCAGACACGCCGACACCCAGCAGATGGAGCATGGCGATGCCGTCCGGTACGACGGGGTCGATGATCGACGAACCCGTGTCCTGGCCGATCGTAAGCAAAATGAGGCAGATGATTGTACCCCAGATGCCGGTCTGGAACTGCATCGGCCATGCATCTTCGCTATGCGAGACGACGCGTGTGATCATCACGTAGACGGCGATGCAAAGCGCGGTAACGACGGGCAGCAATGCGACAAAACCGACCTCCGCGAAGCTTGGTTGAATGATCAGCATTGCGCCGAAGAAACCGACGGCGCACGCCGTATAGCGCCGCCAGCCGATGGTCTCCTTCAGGAAGATGCTGCTAAGGATGGTCAGCATCATCGGCTCGACGAAGAAAATGGCGATGGCGTCGGCCACTTCCATGACCTGCAGTGTCGTGACGAAGGAAACCATCGACAGCGTCAGCACCGCGGCACGAATGGCATGCACGCCGCTTCGGCGCAGCGACCACAGTCCCCATTGTCCTCGTAGCGCCATCATCGGCAAGGCGAACAGCGACTGAAAAATGAAGCGCGCGGCTGTTACTTCCGCCGGCGGAATTGTGGTGGCGGCAAGCTTTGCGAAAATGTCGATGATCGGTGACAAGATCACCGATAGGAACATCATCAACAGGCCGAACGTCAGCTCCGACTGACGAAAACGGGGCAGGGAACTGCCGGTGGCATTCATTTGAAAAGTCCTTAGGGGTCAGGCCTTCGCCGTCACTTGCCGACACCAGTCGGCAAAATCGGAAATGGCCGCGGCCGCGCCGATCTCGTTCAGCGTCTCATGGCGCATGTCCTGATAGATGGTCAGGCTAATATGCGAGAAGCCGGCCTTTTTCAAATGGTTTGACAGCCAGGACATCGCCTTTCCATTATCCGTTGCCGGGTCCCGGCCGCCGCCCACCAGATGGATCGGGATGTCGCGCCGGAGCCGGTCAAGATAGGTCTTTTGCGGTGCGCGGAAGGTCAGTTCGAAGAGGTCCAGCCACAGGGATACCGAGGCATCGAAGCCGCAGAGCGGATCGGCGATATATTTGTCCACCTCTTCGGGGATGCGCGACAGCCAGTCGAATTCGGTGCGCCGGTCGGCGATCGATTTACCCCAGACGCCAAAGGTCAGCTTCGGCAATAGCCCGCTCGGCACGTCCGACCCTTTGAGCATGCGTTCAGTCTTCAGAATGACCTGCGCCACGCGCCCGGCGAGACCGGGATTGAAGTTTGAATTCCAGACCGTAACGGCATCGAACTTGTCGGGATGCGTCACCGCCACATTCAGGCTGATCAGCCCGCCCATGGAGTGGCCGAAGAGGATGATCGGCAGGCCGGGATGGGCGGTCGCGGCAAGTTCGCGCATCGCCAGAACATCGGCAATGATTATATCGACGCCATCTCGCCGGGCAAAGCGGCCGAGCGGCGCATCGGCGGCCGTTGTCTCGCCGTGGCCGCGATGATCATGGGCGTAGACATGAAAGCCGCGTGCCGCCATGGCCTCGGCGAAGCCCTCGTAGCGACGGGAATGCTCGGCAAGACCGTGGCTGATGAGAAGAATGCCATGCGCTTCGTCCCGCGCCGGCAGGTGATGATAGGCGAGCGTCGCGCCCGTCGGGCTGTCCAGATGCCTGGTTTCGGCAAACATGCGCATTTCCTCCGCACCTAGACGAAAGGTTATCACCTCACGGATTGCAATGGAGTGTTGGCGAAGCGCACAGAAATAAATCTCCGTGACGTCTTTGAATCGGGGTTGCGTCCGGTCGATCAAACTGCTTTCTTGTTCTCATATTGTTCTATCTGGAGACATGGAATGAGGCATTGGGTTCGAGGATGGGTGGTCGCGGTTCTGTCGGTGGTAATGGCGGCGAGTGCAGTGGCGCAGGAGAACAGTCGGGGCCGGACGCGGTTCATTTTGGCGGCAAGCTGGGAGCCTGCTTTCTGCCAGACGAACCAGAAGAAAGCGGAGTGCCGCAACCAGTCATCCGATAATCATGACGCAAAGAATTTTTCGCTGCATGGCCTCTGGCCGATGCGACAGGAATATTGCGACGTTTCCGACGATCTGAAGCAGGCCGATCGCAGCAGCGACTGGAAGGACCTCCCGGCTGTCGAACTGTCGGCGGAGACCAAGGCTGCACTGGATAAGGTCATGCCGGGCACGCAATCCGGTCTGGAGCGGCATGAATGGATCAAGCATGGCACCTGCACCAAACTCAGTGCCGATGATTATTTCGGTGGAGCCGCCGGTTTGATCGATGAACTCAATGCGTCTGCCGTGCGCGATCTCTTTGTGCAGAACATCGGCAAGACGCTCGACGCCGATACGATCAAAGCCGCTTTCGATAAGAGCTTCGGCGAAGGCGCCAGCGACCGGGTGAAGATGAGCTGCCGTCGTGTCGGTAAGGTGCGTGTGATCTCCGAACTGACGATTGGGCTCTCCGAAGACGCCATTCAGCCCGCGCCAGGGAGTGAGCCGCGGCTCGCGGATCTGATCCAGAGTGCTGGCCGCACGTCGTTCGGCTGCGATCAGGGCGTGGTGGATGCAGCCGGTTTTTGACGTCTAGCGGTCCCTCTGAAGCGGATAAATAGCTCTCGGACAAGGTTTCGCCGTTGCCCGAGAGCGGGCTTTCGCCTACATAGCGGCACAATTCGCAATGTTATCCGCCCGTGGAGTAACCCAAGCTATGGCACGTCAGTTCATTTATCATATGGCCGGTCTGAATAAGGCCTATGGCGCCAAGAAAATTCTCGAGAATATCCATCTCTCCTTTTACCCTGACGCCAAGATCGGTATTCTCGGCCCGAACGGCGCTGGTAAATCGACCGTGCTGCGCATCATGGCCGGCCTCGATAAGGAATACACCGGCGAAGCCTGGCTGGCCGACGGCGCCACCATCGGCTAACTGCCG
>NZ_AJVM01000036.1:0-37037 GCF_000281735.1 Rhizobium sp. AP16
CGCTCCTTAATGTGACAGTGCCGATGCGACGCTTGCAGGTTTGCTGGTGCTTGATCACAGCCGAAAAACCGGCGCTGCCGTCGTTGATGCTGCCCGTGCTGCAAATGAACTCCGAATGGGTGATAGACGATGAGCGAATTTGATCTTGTCATCAGGAGCGGCACGGGTATCGTAAACTTAAGGATCACCAGACAAGAGCGGATGACGGGTTTCTGCGGTCTGTCATGCCCGGGCGATTTTAGCCCATAGGTCCATTGCAGCGGCGCGCAGCTCGCGATAATGGCTGGAGGTGATGTCATGGCGTGGGATGTGGAACAGGTTGGCAATCGGATCGTGGATGGAGACGAAGCGTTGAGTTGCCTCGTGACTTGAAGCGTTTCATGATCCGCTCTCGTCGCCGGACCGGCTGGTGAGAATTCTCTGCCCGATTGTTGAGGCCTTTGTGAGATCGGTGTTCGACACCTGGCATGATCTCCTTCTTCGCAGCGTCATAAGACCGAAGCTTGTTGGTGATCATCACCCGTGGCGAACGGCCTTGCCCCTTCAACAGCTTGCGCATCAGACGCTTGGCTGCCTTGGCGTTGCGGCGGCTTTGCACCAGAACATCGAGAACGAAACCGTCCTGATCGACGGCGCGCCACAGCCAATGCTTCTTCCCACGGATCGAAACGACGGTTTCGTCGAGATGCCATTTGTCGCCGTGCCGCCGAGATGAGCGCTGGCGGATCTCGTTAGCGAAGGTTCGCCCGAATTTCTCCGCCCACAGTCGGATCGTCTGATGCGAAACAACGACCCCACGGGCCGCCGGCATGTCCTCGACCATCCGCAGGCTCAGCGGAAAGCGGAAGTAAAGCCACACCGCGTGGGCGATGATTTCGGCTGAAAAGCGATGACGGCGGTAGATAGGGTCACGATCTGTCATGCCCCATCATCGCTCATCAAATTCCAAACTCCGTTAAGTTTACGATACCGTTTCGGCCTATCGACGAGCACAGGAAAATACACCTCAGTTGGTGTTTGAGCCCTCGCCTACGATTGCATAGCAAAGAGAGAAATTATTGGATTTCTTGCTCATCGCTTTTCCTTTCTCGACTGCAGCGCTGCTAGCGTTTGGCCGCACGATCGGTCCACGATGGCGGAGCTCCAACAACACCAGCCAATACCCCACCGATTCCCGGTGCCCTTCCAAACGCTTCGCAGGCAGCGTTCTTTGGCTTGCCCCCCAACTGCGATTTCAGCTTTTGTCCTGACGGCAATGATAGATTCAGGCCCGACGCCTTGCGGCCTTTCACCAGCATCTCTGAGAATTGCGCTGCAAATGTCGACGCAAGCCCATAAGCGTCGCCAACTTCCGAGACACGCGCTCCGTTCGTTATCGAATTTGCGCCACGCGACCAGACGATGGCTGCCCTTTGTACGCCATTTCCGTCTAAGGCTTCCGCCTCGACAGCAAGACCACCAAGACCGATTGGAAGCCGGGGTACGCCGAGAGGAAGAACAACGGATGTTCCTATTGTTGCGACGGTAGATAGGCCTGCGGCGGTTTTGCTGGTCGGCACGATGTCTGTGATCACCGCCTGGACGGTGATATCAGCCGGCTCGCCTGGACCGACGACACGGTATTTGTCGCTGAGGTCAATGCACAATGCCCGGTCAAGGGCGTTCGAGACTAGTTTGTCATTCCCGGCATCGTGTATCCTCGAATATGCAAGTGGTGACAATTTGGTGGGAGTGATGGCGACGGAGGTTGCGGCCAACAGAGCGGGTGTGTCCAAAAAGGTGCGTGATTTGCTCAGGCGACCTTCGACCGGGCCGAGATTGCTATAGGACTTTAATGATCCTGATTCAGTCAGCGGCACTGAACTGCAACTGCCTAAGCCAAGGGCCAGGACGAGGGGGGCGATTTTTAAAGCCGGATGCACAGATGCGGACCTCACCATGTGATTGAAGCCAGGTCCAGCAAGAAAATGTTTCATAAAATGTCTGCCTTTTGTCCATGATCTGTCGTTTTGCGGAGACTTATCGGCGGCACCATGCGCCTGCCGGCGCACGGTGCCGGTATTCAAATCTGTTTCTGTTTTTTGAACGAAACTGCTGGTTCGGGCCGTCTGCTTTCAGCGGCAAGCAGCAACGACATTGCGCAAGGCAGAAGAGTCAGGGTCAACACGGTTGCCACCGCGAGACCGCCGATGATGGCAAAAGCCATTGGCCCCCAGAAAATCTCGGAGGCGATGGGGATCATCCCGAGAATTGCGGCGCAGGCCGTCAGAACGATGGGGCGGGCGCGATGGATCGAGGCGGCGGTGATGGCCTCCTTTGGCGATTGACCAAGCGCGACGTTCTGATCGATCTCCTGAATGAGGATGACCGCATTGCGAATGATCATCCCGGACAGAGCGATGACACCGAGCTGGGCGACGAAGCCCATGGGCGTGCCGGTGGGCAACATCGCCCCGACCACGCCAATGAGACCAAAGGGTGCCATGAGCAAAGCCAGTGCCATTCTGGAAAAGCTCTGCAGCTGGATCATCAGGAGGGCCGCAATAACGAAGAGCATCACGGGGATGACGGCGAAGATTGATGAGTTTCCTTTCTCGGCCTCTTCGGTAACGCCGCCTGCAATGATGGAATAGCCCATGGGAAGCTCTGCCCGCAAAGCGTCAAGCTGTTCATTGACCTGTCCCGCGACAGTCGCCGCCAGCGCCCCTTTTTGTACGTCGGCCTGGACGATGATCATCGGTTTTCCCTGCTGCCGCCAGATGATCGGGTCTTCCATGCCGTAGGTAATTGTCGCGACCTGGCGAAGCGGTACGTATTTTCCGTCGCCGGTTCGCAGTTCAAGATTGCCGATTGCCGATACCGATGTGCGGTCGGTTTCCGTGCCCTTGACCATCACGTCGACGAGCTTGTCCTGGTCCCGAACCGTTGTCACTTTCGAGCCGGAGAAGATCGAGGCGATCTCGCTGGCGATCGACTCCGAGCTCATGCCCAGAGCGCGAGCCTCGATCTGATTGACTATGATCGTAACGGTCTTTTGCGGCTCGCCGGCGGTGAGATTGACGTCACTGGTCTCGGGATTCTTGCCAATAACGGAAGCGACCTTCGCCGACAGAGTGCGAACCTCCTGATAGTCGGGACCGGAAACCCGGAACTTCAGCGGCCACCCGACAGGGGGGCCGAGTTCGAGAGGCGAAACGCGCGTGACCAGATCTGAAAATCGCTCATTGAGCACGGCTTCAATTTTGCGGCGGACGGCCTCGCGTTTCTCGACGCTTCTGGCGACGACAACGGTCTCGGTAACATTGTCATTATCGAGCTGGAGATCCATCGGCAGGTAGAAGCGGATGGATCCCGAGCCGACATAGGTGGTGAAATGATCGATGTTGTGATCGGTCCGCAGGATCGCTTCCAGTTCGCGGGCGCGGATGTCGGTGGCGGCCCGCGATGCGTTTTGCGGGAGTGTAAGGCTGACCAGAAGCTCCGGTCGGTCGGAGGCTGGAAAGAATTGCTCCTTCAGATGACCGAGGCCAAAGACAGATAAGGAAAGTGCCGCGATCGCACAGAAGACTGTTACCCAGCGATGCTGAAGGTTCCAGCGAAGCACTTTGCGATAAGTGGATATGACAGCGCCTCTTTTTTTATGCGCGTGGGCGAGGCTGTGCGGCAGTATCCATGTGCCGAGGATCGGTGAAAACAGCACCGCGACGATCCAGGACGACGAAAGCGCGATGAGGACCACCATGAAAAGGGAGAATGTGTATTCTCCTGCACTCGAGGCGGCAAAGCCCACGGGAATGAACCCGGCGATCATCACAAGCGTGCCTGTCAGCATTGGAAACGCAGTGGTGTCATAGGCATGGGTCGCTGCGACCAGGCGAGACTTACCCTTTTCCAGGCAGGAGATCATGCTTTCCACGGTGATCATGGCGTCATCGACCAGAAGGCCCAAAGCGATGATCAAGGCACCCAGCGAAATGCGCTGAAGTCCGATGCCTGTCAGCTCCATGCCAAGAAATGTCAGTGCGAGGACGAGCGGTATGGATGCCGTGATGACCAGGCCGGCCCTCGTTCCCAATGACACGAAGGAAACGGCAAGCACGATGACAATCGCTTCGATCAGCACCTTCGTGAAGCCGTCGACGGCGTCCTCGACAACCGTCGACTGATCCGCAACCTGGATCATGTCGATCCCGTTGGGGAGCTTGGAGGCGATTGCGTGCATACGCTCCTTCAGGGCTTTGCCGAAGGCGAGGAGGTTTCCATCCTTTGCCATCGAGACGGCAAGGGCAATCACCTCCTTACCATTGACGCGTACTGAAGCTGCGGGCGGATCAACGATGGTTCTTGAGATCGTCGCGATGGAGTCGAGCCTGAAATACCGGCTGCCGAGCTTCAAGGTTACATCTTTCAGATTATCCTCGGAGGCGAAGGCTCCACTGACCCGCACGGAGATCTTTTCTTCGGTCGTCTGGACTGTCCCAACCGGATTGACGGCGTTCTGGGCGCGGATGGCTTCGATGGCGGCGGACGGATCGATGCCAAGGCTTGCAAGCTTGCTCGGCGAGAATTCGACAACGATCTGCTCTTCCTGGGCGCCGAGGACGTTTACTTTGCCGATGTCGGGCAGCGGCAGGATTTCCGCGCGGATCGTTTCGACCCGATCGCGCAGCTCACGCTGGGTGAAACCATCGGCGTGGAAGGCATAAATGCTGCCATAGGTGTCGCCGAATTCGTCGTCAAAGAAGGGCCCCTGCACGCCCTCAGGCAATGTCGAGGCGATGTCCGACATCTTCTTGCGAACCGTGTACCAGACGCCATCAACCTCAGCCGGTGGCGTGTCGTCCCGCAGGTTCACCATGATCACCGATTGACCAGGCCTCGTGTAGCTTTGCGTATAGTCGAGATGCGGGGTTTCCGAGAGCTTCTTCTCTAGCTTGTCGGTCAGCAAATTGACGGTGTCCGCAGCGCTTGCTCCCGGCCAGCGTGCCCCGACAACCATGGTCTTGATCGTGAAGGGTGGATCTTCGTTGCGCGATAGCTTCTGATAGCTCAGGAGGCCCGCGACGACTGTCGCAAGCATCAGGAAGATAACCAGGGACTGGTGATCGAGGGCCCACTTCGACAAATTGAAGCGGGTACCGACGTGGTGCGGCTGTTCGCTCATGGGCGTGCATCCTTCGCGATCGTAACTGCCTCGCCATCGTGCAACTTGCTCACGCCTGCCGTCGCGACGATGTCGCCATCCGCCAGACCGTCAGAAATGAACATGTTGTTTTCGGCGTAGCGCTCGATCTTGACTAAGCGGGCCTGTAGCGTCTTCGTCTCTGGCGCATAGATGAAAACCGCCTGGTCCTGACCCCGACTGGTCAGCGCTGAGGCTGGTACCTTGAAGATACGCTTTGGCGAGAGGATCACCTTGCCGGTGACCGCAGCTCCCATCGGAACCCCGTCCACGGTGCCTTCCAGCATGACTTTGACACGGTAGGTTCGCGTTGCCGCGTCGGCGGAAGGCGTAACTTCACGAACCTTTCCCTTGGTAACAAGGGCTGGATTGGAGATCAGGCTGACCTCGACTTCAGTGTCATCCAGCTTCTCGCTTAGCATCTGTTCCGGGACGTCGAAGACGGCGTCCAGTTCGGTATTCGAACTGAGCGTCAGGATCGTTTGCCCTGTGGTCACGACCTGCCCCTCATTGACGGATACCCCAGAAATGATGCCATCTCGTCCCGCCTTCAGGTCTGTGTAGGAGAGGGTCTGTTCGGCGCTCGCAAGCGCTGCGGCGGCGACCTCAAGCTTTGACTTTGCAGCCTGAAGATTGGCATCGCTTTGCTGAACCTGCGCTCGCGATACCGCGTTCTTTGCAAGGAGTTCCCAGTTGCGTGCCGCGGTGATATCCGCCAGCGCCACGTCCGACTTTGCCGCATCCACTTGCGCGGACGCGGACGAGACGTTGATCGAGGACGGTGTCTTCTCCACTCTCGCCAGGATATCGCCTTTCTTCACGGTCGATCCGTTCTCGACGCGAAAAACGAGCAGCCCGTCAAGCCTGAAGCTCATCGGTGTTTCATAACGCGGCTGGATCGTGCCGGTTTGGCTAAAGGTTTCGCCGAGAACCTCCGACTTGACTGTCACTACCTTGACAGCGCGTGACGTCTTCTCAGGTGTTGTCTCGTCAGAACAGGCGGTTAAAAACATTGCAAACGCGCCTGCTGTGCAGACGAGCATTCGGCTAAGCATGAGCACTCCAGTGTTTGCTGGCGTGCCTCTTGGTTGAGAGAGGCAAGCGGATTGAACCGCCGTTCTCTCCCACGCCGGTTGTCGGACGTGTGTTGCATCGTGTTAAGATTTGTTTCAGGCACCCCGCCAATTCGCTTCGCTAGCAACAAAACTTAATATTATGCCGCCCGAAGCCATGCGCGATTATGGTACGGGAAGGAATAGAAGGCGGGAGGTGACCGACCTATGGACCATAGTGGACGAGTGATGTCAGAGGCGCCGAAGATCCTGATTGTAGAAGATGATGCGCAAATCGCCGGTATGGTTCGGGATAGTCTCAGCGAGCAGGGAATGCTCATCGAGGTCGCAGCCGATAGCGCTGTCATGGACACGAAGATGCGTGCTCTCGACTTCGATCTTGTCGTTCTGGACGTCATGCTGCCAGGGGAAGATGGATTCAGTATTTGCCGCCGGCTTCGCGCGAGTAGTGATATCCCGATCTTGATGCTGACCTCGGTGAGTAGCGATATTGACCGTGTCGTCGGATTGGAGATCGGTGCGGATGACTATGTCACGAAACCCTTTGTGCTCAGAGAGCTGACCGCTCGTATCAAGGGTTTGCTTCGACGCTCCAAACTCGCGTCCGTCCGCCCTGATAGCCAGCGAAAGCGCTTGTTCCGCTTCGATGGATGGCGGGTCGATCCAATCCGCCGTCAGGTTCATGACCCCAGCCACGCTCGTGTCTCGATGACGACCCACGAGTTCGACCTGTTGCTGGCATTCTGTCAAAACCCTGGTCGTGTGCTCACCAGGGAGCAGCTGCTTGCAGTCACGCATGCAGGGTTAGCGGGTCCCATAGAACGCAGCATCGATGTTCATATCAGTCGGCTGAGACAGAAGATCGAGGTCGACCCCCGAGATCCCGTGCTTTTGAAAACTGTCCGTTTGGGTGGCTACATCTTCACCGCCATTGTGGAAGAGGTCGATGGCTAAGAATGTCTTGAGTGGCCCGAAGACCCTCAGGGGCCAGATCACCGTTATCATTCTTGTTGCGCTGGTAACCGTTATCGTCACCGGCAGGGCACTAGAGAATTATGCAAAGAACGCTTACGCTGTCCCCAATCTGGAAAACGTTGCAGAACAAGCCAGGACGATCGCTCGCCTTTTGGCGCAAGCGTCTCCGGCAGAACGCGCGTCTATCCTGGAGAACGCTCAGCGCGCTGGACTGGACGTGTCGCTCGCACCCATATCGCTGGCCGACAAATTTAGAGTGTCTCCCGAAATGCAAGACATGGCTGGGATGGGCATTGACTTTCTGTTTCCGCCGGACGGGGAGCCTCCTCTTGGTGGCTGGCGCGCCTTTCTAGATGACCGTCGCGTCATTGCCGAAAGGGTCGACGATCAAACGATGGTCATGTTCTTCGGCGTTCCGGATACCATCCTGACAAACGCGTTTCTCACCCAAGGTTCGTATTATTTCATCGCGGTCATTGTGTTGATTGCTTTCTTCTTCATCTTTGCGATCAGGGCAGTTACGGAGCCGATAAAAAGGATATCCGAAGCCGCAATGGATTCCGACATCAATAACAGCTCCCAGATTTTCGCCGAGCGCGGCACGGTTGAGATCGTATCGCTTGCCCGCGCGCTCAATGGCATGCGGAACCGCATTCGTCTGATGGTCGATGGTCGGACAAGGATGCTCAGGGGCATCAGCCACGATGTTCGAACACCTCTGACCAGGCTCAGGTTGCGGACAGAGCGCATGCAGGACGGGGCTTTGCGGGAGGCGTTGCTTGTCGACATCGACCATATCGACAGCCTCCTTGCCGAAAGCCTGAACTATCTGCGCGACGAATACGCCACCGAAGAGGTGGAACGTGTTGATGTCGCAAGCATTCTACAAACCGTTTGCAGCGACTTCTCCGACGTCGGATTTGAAGTGAAGTATGAAGGGCCGAACAAGTTTATCGCGAATTGTCGTCCCCTTTCGATTACCCGAGCGGTAACAAACCTATGCGATAACGCCGTGAAGTTTGCGACGACAGTGACAGTTCAACTGCAGCGCAACGAAGCTGGCTTTTCGATCTCTGTGACGGACGATGGGCCAGGGATATCAGAGGATCTGCGAGAGAAGGTGTTTGAGCCCTTTTTCAAGGGGGATCAATCGCGCAACGTGCAAACTGGTTTCGGTCTTGGGTTGTCCATTGTCGCTGATATCGCGCATTCTCACCATGGGAGTGTGACGTTGCTACCTCACCAACCTCACGGTCTCATCGTGCGAATAATGGTTCCGCGGCTAATGATCTAAACTGCCGGAAAACTCCAATCAAAAATGGTCCAGTTTTTGGGCATCAGAGCAGAGTGTATCAGTTTTTCTGTGTCCCATGGTCCAGCCCGAGGGGTTCACTCCACTCCTCGAAATATTATGCGTCGCTGCTGACTGCCGCTGGGACCTCGAAGGACGCGATCTCGGCTCCGGCATGCAGAAAGGCGCCAGCCTCCGCCTTGAAACGGACCCTGCCGGCCTGCGGCGCCACCACCTGGGTTTCCATCTTCATGGCTTCCATGACGGCAATCAGATCGCCGGCTGCGACCTCAGCACCATCTTCGATCTTGAAGGCCTGCAACGTACCCGAAATCGGTGCGGTAATGCTCGAGGGGTCGTGTGCCGCAATAGCTGAAACCGGAGCAGCAGTGGTCGGCAAGCTCCCCAAGCTGGCGAGAAGCGCAGATGGGATGCCGAGCTCGTGGCGTCTGCCGTCTATCTCGACATGGGTGCGGATGAGCGTGTTGTCAGGGGCCGGCGCTGGCCGGGCTTCCGCATCGAGACGGGCGGCGAAGTCCGTCTCGATCCAGCGCGTATGCACCTTGAAGCCATCCTCGCCAGTGAAGTCGCGGCTTTCCATCGCCGCGCGGTGGAAGGGCAGCACGGTCGCAATGCCTTCGATCCTGAACTCGCTCAAGGCGCGCCGGGCACGAGCCAGCGCCTGCTCGCGGGTGGCACCGGTGACGATCAGCTTGGCCATGAGGGAATCGAACGTGCCCGGCACAGTCGAACCGGAAACCACACCGCTGTCGAGACGGATACCGGGGCCTGACGGGGCGTCGAAGCGTGTGATCGTGCCCGGTGTCGGCAGGAAGCCGCGACCCGGATCTTCGGCATTGATACGGAATTCGATCGAATGGCCACGCGGGGCCGGTGTCTCGGTGATGCGCAACGGTAGCCCGTCAGCGATGCGGAACTGTTCGATGACGAGGTCGATGCCAGTCGTCTCCTCCGTGACGGGATGCTCGACCTGCAGACGGGTGTTGACCTCAAGGAAGGAGATCGTGCCGTCAACGCCGAGCAGGAATTCGACCGTGCCGGCGCCGGAATAGCCGGCGGCAGCGCAGATACGCTTGGCCGCGTCATGGATCTGCTGCCGTTGGGCATCCGAGAGGAAGGGCGCAGGCGCCTCTTCGACAAGCTTCTGGTTGCGTCGTTGCAGCGAGCAATCGCGCGTACCGAGAACCAGAACATTGCCGTGTTTGTCGGCCAGAATCTGCGCCTCGATATGGCGCGGACGGTCGAGGAAACGTTCGAGGAAACATTCACCACGGCCGAAGGCGGCTTTGGCTTCGCGCACGGCCGACTCGTAGAGTTCAGCGACCTCTTCCATCTTCCAGGCAACCTTCAACCCACGGCCACCGCCACCATGGGCGGCTTTTATGGCGACCGGCAGGCCATGCTGTTCGGCAAAGGCAATCACTTCGGCGGCTGTCTCGACGGGGCCGTCGCTGCCGGCGACGAGCGGCGCGCCGACGCTGGCTGCGATCCGACGTGCCTCGACCTTATCGCCGAGCGCCTCGATAACGTGCGGATCGGGGCCGATCCAGATCATTCCGGCTTCCTGCACGGTGCGGGCAAATTCGGCCCGTTCAGACAGGAAGCCATAACCCGGATGGACGGCGTCAGCGCCACTGCGTTTGGCAATGGCGATCAGCTTTTCAATGTCGAGATAGGTCTCGGCCGGCCGGCTTCCCCTCAGCCCATGGGCCTCGTCGGCCATCGTGACAAATGGCGCATCCATGTCCGGATCGGCATAGACGGCAACCGATTTCAGGCCGTGATCGCGGCAGGCGCGGATGATGCGGACGGCGATTTCACCACGATTGGCGATCAGCACTTTTTTCATTGACGTTTCCTCACTGTTTTTCTCGCTCGGCGTCGCTCGTCTCAGACCTTGGCGGGCTTGATATCGGCGAAATCTCTCACGGGTCTGAAGCGTATCTGGGCATTGACCGGGATCTGTCCGGCGAGATCGAGATGATGTTCGGCAACCGTTCCGATGACCGGATAGCCGCCGGTCAAAGGATGGTCGGCGAGGAAGAGTACCGGTTGACCACTGTGCGGCACCTGAATAGCGCCGGTCGCAGTTCCCTCACTCGGCAGTTCCGTCTTGTTCTTGCGCTCGAGCGCTGTTTCACCGGAAAGTCGGATGCCGACGCGATTTGACTGCGGTGTCACATGAAAAAGCTGATTGGATAGGGCCGCGATGCCGGCTTCGGTGAACCAGTCACTGCGTGGTCCCATGATCACATCAAGCGTCACGACTTCGCCGGAGGCCGGATGAGCGAAGGTGGGCGCCTCGGTGAGCGAGACGCTGTTGAGGTCCGATGCCTCGCTGTTGATAGTCAGAACCATGCCCGCGGTCACTGGATCAGGCCCGACCACGGCGAGCGTATCGGTCGAGGCGCTGCCGAGCACCGGCTTCACACGAAAGCCGCCACGAACGGACAGATAGCTGCGCATGCCCTTCGGCGCCTGTCCAAGGGTCACGACATCGCCGGCCTCGAGTGAGACTGGCTGATAGGTTTCGGCGGCAAACATACGGCCCGACGCGTCACGGATGCTGATCGGGCAGGGAGCGCCCGTCACGCCGAAAACAGCACGGCCCGATACCTCGAAGGAGAAGCCACCGAGGATGATTTCGAGACAGGCTGTGCCGGCAGGATTGCCGACAAGGCGATTGGCGGCTTTCAGGGCGCCTTGATCGAGCGCACCGGAAGACGATACGCCCTGGCCGGTCTGGCCGAAACGGCCGAGATCCTGAAACAGCGCTGGCATGGGGGCGAGCAACACTTTCAGCGTCAGGGTATCGGTTTCTGCTTGGTCAGATGCGGAGGTTGCTGCCTTTGCCGGTGTGGTTGAAACAGCGACCGATTTTTTAGCAAGATCGAAAAAACGAACCCGGTAACCGGGCTGGAACAGCGCCGGCGGATCGCGTGACAGATCCCACATCTTTGTCGTCGTCGTGCCGATGATCTGCCAGCCGCCGGGACTCGCTTGTGGGTAGACGCCGGAAAAGGCACCGGCGAGCGCGACCGAACCCGCCGGAATTTTTGTCCGCGGGCTCTGCCGGCGTGGCACCTGCAGGGCGATATCGCCGCCGACAAGATAGCCGAACCCCGGAGCAAAACCACAAAAGGCGACGGTAAAGGTGCTCTCTGTGTGGCGGCGGACGACCTCTTCGACCGAAAGACCGGTGAGTTCGGCCACGTCGGAAAGATCCTCTCCGTCATATTGCACGGGAATTTCCACCAGCACGTCCGAAGGCGCAATGCGGGCAGAAAGATCGCGCGTGGCGATATTGGCCGTCAGCGCCTCTGCAGTCAACTTTTCCGGACGAAACCGGATCATCAGGGTGCGGGCGGCGGGCACCATATCTACGATGCCATCCACGGGCTCTGCTTCGAGAGAGGCAAACAGCGCCAGCGTCTCGTCAAGATCGGCGAGTTCGACCAGGATAACCGTCAGGCTGACAGGCAGGAAACGCATCGGAACCTCAGGCGTGATAGGCTGAATCGGGAATATTGGTGATGAACATATGCCCCGGCGCATGGGTTATGGCAAAGGGTACGCCGGACGCCATGACGGCTGCCTGTGGAGTGACGCCGCAGGCCCAGAAAACGGGGATCTCACCGGGCTCGATGCGCACCGGATCGCCGAACTCTGGCTTAGCCAGATCCTTGATGCCGATCTCTTCAGGTGCGCCGATGTGCACGGGCGCGCCGTGCACCGCCGGAAAGCGGCCCGAAATGGTGGCGGCATCCGCCACACGCGATGCCGGGATCGGCCGCATCGAGACGACCATATTCCCGCGCAGACGTCCCGCCGGGCGGCAGGCCTTGTTGGTCAGGTACATCGGCACATTGGACCTGTCGGTGATATGGCGGATTTCGATACCTGCCTCAACCATCGGCGTTTCGAAGGTGAAACTGCAACCGATCAGGAAACTGACGAGGTCTGGATGTTCGCCCCAAGCCGCGGTTGCATCCGTGGTTTCTTCAGCCAGTTTGCCGTCACGCCAGACGCGGTAGAGCGGCAAATCCTTGCGCAGGTCGGCCCCCGGTGCCAGAAGTGTTGTATGCGAGCCTGGATCCGAAACGTCGAGAACCGGGCAGGCCCTCGGATTGCGTTGCGCATAGAGGAGGAAGTCGAAGGCCCAGTCGCGGGGCAACACGATCATGTTGGCCTGGGTGAAACCGGGGGCGATGCCTGAGGTCGGCTCAACGGTGCCTGCGCGATAGCGCGCGCGGGCCGTGCGCGCCGCTTCGACATTGACATGGCGAAGATGGTCTAGGGCGATCATGATGTTCCTCCCGTGGATGCCTGATCAGGCGGATAGGAATGAGCGGACGGTGATGCCGTCGGCTTTGAAGGCGCGACGAATTTCCTGAGCGATGACAACAGCACCGGGGCTGTCGCCATGAACGCAGATCGATTGCGCGTCGATCCTGATGGTTGAACCGTCGATAGCCTCCAGCGTGCCCTTGTTGGCAAGCTGCAGCATACGCTGGGCAATGAGTTGCGTATCATGCAGGACCGCACCCGCGTCGCGGCGCGACACAAGCTGGCCATCCGCCGTGTAGGCGCGATCGGCGAAAGCTTCGGCGACGACCTGAAGGCCTGACTTCCGCGCGAGTTCCAAGATGGGTGCGCCGGCCAATCCCATCAGCACCAGCGAGGGGTCCACGGCCTTGATGCCGTCGATGACCGCCTGACCCTGTTTTGGGTCATGGGCGATGCGATTATAGAGCGCGCCATGCGGCTTGACGTAGCCGACAGTGACGCCGGCTGCGGTGGCAATGCCTTTCAGCGCGCCGATCTGGTAAATGACGTCGGCGATCAGTTCGTCGTGTGTGACGTCCATGTCGCGCCGGCCGAAGCCGACGCGATCCGGGTATGAGACATGCGCGCCGATCGAAACACCTTTCTCGGCGGCAGCCTTGACGGTCTTCCAGATGCCCAGGGAATCGCCGGCGTGGAAGCCGCAGGCGACATTGGCGCTGGAGACAACGGCAAGCATCGCCGTGTCATCGCCCATGGCCCAGGCGCCATAGCTTTCACCGAGGTCGCTGTTCAGATCGATGGCTATCATGACAATTCTCCTCAAGCAGCCGTAAGCAAAGCGAAGATTGGGCCGATCGACTTGTAGCCCATGTACCAGGTAAGCATGCACGTCAGTACGCCCAGCACCAGGAGCCAGCGTGGATAGCGATACCCGCCGAACAGATCCGAGCGAGCCCAGACCGCATACATGAAGATCGACAGGCCGACCGGCAGGACGAGGCCGTTCAATCCGCCCACAAAGACCAGCATGGCGGCCGGCGGGGTGGTTATCAGCATGTAGGCGATTAGAGAGATGGCAATGAAGCCGACGGTGGCGAAGTTGCGCTGCCGCTCCGTCATATCCTTCTTGAACGCGGTCAGGAAGGAGACAGACGTGTAGGCAGCGCCGATGATGCTTGTCATCGCCGAGGCAAGGAAGACTGCACCGAATAGACGCAAGCCGATATCGCCTGCAGCAGCATGAAACGCTTGGCCGGCCGGATTTGCAGCTTTGCCTGACAGGTCGATGACGACGCCGCTTGCGACGACACCGAGCACGGCTAGGAACAGAATATACCGAAGCACGCCGGTGATCGCGATACCGCTCAATGCTGCCCTGTTTACGGCGGCGAGATTTTCAACGCCAACCGTGCCCTTATCCAGCAGGCGATGCGCCCCGGCATAGGTGATGTAACCGCCAACCGTGCCGCCGACGATAGTTGTGATCGTCGCGAAATCGATCACGTTGGGCAGGACTGTCTGGCGCAGGGCTTCGGCGATGGGCGGACCTGATACGATTGTCGCGTAAAGAATGAGAGCGAGCTTGATGAAGGCTGCCACATAGACCACGCGATCCATGGCCACGCCCGCGCGCCGCGACAGGAAAATACCGATCGCCGCAAGCGCACCGATCAGGCCGCCGATCTTCGGGTCGAGGTCGATCATCGCGTTGAAGCCGAGGCCAGCTCCGCCGATGTTGCCGATATTGAAGAACAGGCCGCCGATGATGACGAGGACGGCAAGGAGATAGCCGGAGCCGGGTATGGCCGCATTGGCGATATCAGACGCCCGCATGCGGGTGATGGTGACGATCCGCCAGATGTTTGCCTGGACAACGAAGTCGATCACGATCGAAACGAGAATGCCGAAGGCAAAGGCCGCGCCGAGCTTGACCGTGAATGTGGCAGTCTGGGTGATGAAGCCGGGACCGACGGCGGACATCGACATCAGGAAGATGGCGGCCATCAGAGCCGAGCGGCGCGACTTGACCGACATCCCAGATGGCGTGGGCGGTGCGGTGCCGGTGGACGAAATAGCTGGCTGTTCCAAGAAACCTCTCCTTATGTGTGGACGGCCCTGAACTCCCTCGGGTTAGCCCACTTGAATTTATCGACAGGCCAACGTTGCCGCGTTCTACAATTCTGTCAAGATTGTTCAACGATTTTATATTATCGTTCTACTATAATGTGGAAATGTTGAGCGATATGAAGTTTAATTGAGCACAGAATTGCCTTGATTGGCGCAGATTTAGGCCGCGTTGCAGCCGCGCTTGCCGCCTTCCTGTCATTAAGGATAACAAAATCGCTGACTAGGAACCATGTCTGGCGTCGCCGCGATCCGCCTAGTCGCGTTATCCAGCCATGGTTCCCATGGGGCGAGAACCGCTATATCGATGGGCACAGGACGGATGTTTCATCCGTGTGCATGCATAAGGGGTTTTGATGGCTGAGCAGGATACCACATCGGCGCTTGCGCCGCGGCTGGCGGAGGAGATTCGCGACAAGCTGATTGCGGGCGAATTGAAGCCCGGTCAGCGCCTCTCCGAGGCGGCGCTCAGCGTCGGCATGGATGTGTCTCGCAATTCGCTGCGCGAAGCCTTCCGACTCCTGACCAAGGAAGGCCTTTTGCGGCACGAGCACAATCGCGGTGTCTTTGTCGCCACGCCCAGCATGGCCTCAATCATCGACATTTACCGGGTACGCCGCGTGATTGAATGCCAGGCACTCGCCAAGGCCTATCCCAATCATCCAGCGGTGGCGCGCATGCGCTTGGCTGTTGAACGAGCCAGGGTCGCGCGCGGCGACAGAGATTGGGGGACGGTCGGCAGCCAGAACATGGTTTTTCACGCAGCGATCGTCGATCTTGCTGACAGTCAACGGCTGAACGTCTTCTATGCTCAGATCGCCGCAGAACTCCGCCTTAGCTTCGGTCTGCTCGCCGATCCCGAGCTGTTGCATGCGCCCTATGTCGAGCTGAATGCGGCGATACTCGAACAGCTCGAAGCTGGAATGACGGCTGAGGCTTCCGCGGCACTCGAGGCTTACCTGACGCAGTCCGAGCGCGCTGTTCTCGCTGCCTTTTCGCGAATTGATGTGAGGAACTCATCCGGGAAGTAAATGCGTGCGGCTAAGCCGACCTGAGACCTGTCGCGCTTGAACTTATCGCTGAAATTGGCTTTGCCCATACAGGCCTCCTTGCCTCTGTTTTAGGGAAGAAGGTGTCTACGAAACTAGGGTCTATTCAGACCACAAGGCGCTTGAACGCAAAACTGGCGTGGTTGTACTCATCCATTGGATAATAGTTTCACGGCAGGTCAGGTTGTCCAAAAGTACTTTTTTGAGGGAATGCGGCTGACCATTCTTGCAGCGCGGCGGCAGCTTTGGCGTAGTCGAGCCTAGAGATTGCCTCACGCACGCTCTTAAATTTCTCGTCGTTCGCTCGACCGCCAAGCACTCGCTCCAGCATCTCAAACACCTGCCGCGCATGAAGTTGGCAATCTTCCAAAAGGTCATGCAGCTCGATCGTCAGGGCTGCCACCGCGGGAATATCCAACCGCACATCAGCCTTCGCGCGCGCGGCTGGTTCGGCAGATTGAACGAGGTGAGGAATGGCGACAAAGGCTGAGTTCAGCGCATCGGCCAATGCTGACAGCAGACGAGGGTTGGTTGATGGAGCCGGGTGGGCCAGCCGCTCCTCCAGCATCGTGGCCAGGGTTGCGACTTCAGACAGGCCCAGCGTTGTGGAGACACCTTTCAGCGTATGAGCGAGAATGCGCCCCTGTTCGAAATCGCCATTTTCTATATGGCGGCTCAAGGTGGGCACGACATCGGCAAATTTTCGGCCAAAATCGACGATCAGCTTGCGCAGCAGCGGCTCGTTACCGTTCACCCTGACAAGCGCCGCCTCAAGGTCGAAAGGCGGCAGCGCAGACGGCAGTCCGCCGAAGGGCGAAAAGGTAATTTGTTGCGCCGACGCAGGACTGGCGAGTGCCGGGCCATCTGTCACCAATGGCAGTCGGATCCAACGGCTCAACGCGGCCAGCAGTTGTGCTGGATCGAGGGGCTTGGATATGTGATCGTTCATGCCCGCCGCCAGGCAGTTCTGGCGCTCGGCCTCGTAAGCATGCGCGGTCATGGCTATGATAGGCAACCACTGATCGCCCAGCCCAGCGCGTATCTCCCGTGTCGCATCAATGCCGCCAAGCTCCGGCATCTGAAGATCCATCAGCACGGCATCGTAGCGATTGCCGGCCTCAAGCACCTTTCGCACGGCGATCAAGCCGTTTTCGGCCGTATCGACGTTCAAGCCGCCGTCGGTCAAGATTATCTGGGCCAATTCGAGATTGATCTCGTTATCCTCGACCAGCAGAATTCGGGCGCCCCGCAGCGCTGGCGCGACCATCGGAGTGTGCTCGGCAGTGTTCTTGGACGGTACTTGGTCCGTATGGGCGAATATCCATGTTAGCATGTCGAACAAGGAAGAGGCGCTGACGGGCTTGGATAGAAAGCCGTCTATGCCGAGCGTTTCGGCTTCACCGACCGCCTGCTCCCTTCCATAGGCGGAGATCATGACGATGCGTGGCCAGTCTTCACTTGGCAGGATGGATTGTAGCACCTTGATTGCTTCCAGGCCGTTCATGCCCGGCATCTTCCAGTCGAGCAGCACCAGATCGAAGGGACGGTGTTCGGCAATGGCACTACTGATCGCCGCTAGCCCTTCCTGCGCGGAGGCTGCCAATTCCGGGATAATCGACCAGGCTTCGCAAAAGCCTTGGAGAATTTCCCGTGAACCCTCGTTATCGTCGACCACCAACACTCGCAGATTGGCGAAGGCGTCCGACCTTTGCTCGACTGTGTGCCGACGAGTTTCATCTTCCTCCAGCATAACGGTGAAGGTGAAGGTACTCCCGTGACCCTCTTTGCTTTCCACCGAAATGCCACCATCCATGAGGGCGACGAGTTGACGGCTGATCGCAAGCCCCAGCCCCGTGCCGCCGAAGCGCCGCGTGGTGGAGCTGTCGGCCTGGGTAAAGCTGTCGAACAGCCGTGCAACCTGTTCAGATGACATGCCAAGACCGGTATCGCGCACCACGCCCTCGATCACGCAACGGCTATCCTGATGTCCTCGTAAGTTGAGCTTGAGGGTAACTTCACCGCTGCTAGTGAACTTTATGGCGTTGCTGACGAGGTTCAGCACCACTTGGCTCAATCGCAGCTCGTCGCCACGCAACATAGCCGGGATTGCCGGATCCACCTGCCAGCCGATGGCGATGCCTTTCTCCTGCGCTTTCAATGTAGAGAGTTCCATGGTCCGTTCGATCATGGCCCGGGGATCAAAAGACGCTTTTTCCAGCGCCATCTTGCCGGCCTCGATCTTGGAGAAATCCAGGATGTCCTTGAGCAGGCTCAGCAACCGGTCGCTCGCACCGCGGATCTTGGTGACGTAATCGTGCTGCCGCGCTGTGAGTTCCGTTCGGCCGAGAAGATGGCTGAAGCCCAGGATGGCGTTCATCGGCGTACGGATCTCGTGGCTCATATTGGCCAGGAATAGGCTCTTGGCGGCGTTGGCTTGCTCGGCTTCACGCGTACGGACTTCGAGCGTCTCGTTCTGCACGGTGAGAACGTGCCCCATATTTTCGATGCGCTCGAAGGCGTTGACCAGCTTGTTGCCGAGCCAGATCAGCACGGTCGTCTGGAAAATAACAATCCCCGCATGCAACAGCACCCGGTTGATGCCCGCGTCATTGACGAAGACCGCCGCTGGCACCGTATAGTTCAGCACCAAATGGTGTAGGGCAATGGCCGTGGCCGCCAGCAGCAGGCTAGGCGCGTCGAACCAGGCGATCAAAAGGGCCAGAGTGGCGAAGAAATACATGTGCATGTCCATCTGCCAACTCAGGCCGGATGTCAGATAGACCAGCAGGGCCGGCTCACCCATCAGCGCAACGGAGCTTAGATAGCGTGTGACCGGCGCACTGCCCGTAAAATGCCAAGACAAATGTGTGGTCGCCGCAAACAGCCCGGCCAGCAGAACCGGCATGAGAACGGGTTTGCCGACATAGAATGCGATCGCTGCAAGCAGAGGGACGTGAAGCCAGAGCAGGGGAACAAGCAATCGTCCGAAACCAGTGCGCAGGCGGGCGATTTCATTCATCAGATTGCCCCTTTGCCATTATCGACAAGACCACGACAGCTACGTTGCGTCGGCGCGTCGAGTACCAGCCAGGCGCCGGCAGCATAGAGCGCGGCGACGAGGTCCTCCGGTTCGTCAGGGCGGCGCTCGCCTTCGGGCGCACGGCGCACGACAATGATATTGGGCAGTGCTCCGCCAGCAATCATCCGTCCGCCGGCCGCCGCGACTAGGGAGGCCATCCGGTCCTCTTTCCACCACGGAGGTCCTATGACGGCCATCTGAGCATCGGGCGCCGGATTGCCATAGGTCATGGCACCGATACCGAAGGCACTGACAAGCAGCAGTGCCAAAGCCGGTAAGATCGCCACCAACCTGCGGCTCTCGGAGCAAGTTCCAGATGTCATGAGGCATCCGCTGAGTGTCAATGAGATAATCTAATGTAAATTCTGCTAATTAATGTTGATCTAGGCAATGATTGTCGGATTGGATCAGATTTCGGGTAGGCTTATGAATCGAAGATTGGAAGATTCCAGCTGATTGACAGATATTGTCAAGTTTTTTGACTTTTCTGCGTGAGTTATGCGAGCTGGACGTGACCCACCACGGACAATGTCCTCCAGCAGTATCCTTTACAGGATGGCTCGGTCGCAAACTTTTGGAAAGCCTTGAGGAGCGGCTCTCGCTGGACACAGTTATGCAGCGAGCGCGGAAGATTGCTGAAACGCTGACGAATAAAACTCGTCAGCTGCTTTTCGTGCAAGACAATGCCTCTTTACATCAGAAACCCATCAGATCGCATGATATGCCGCGATGATTGCGGCAACCTGTGCCGAATCCAGTGCCTGCAACTGAGCCGTCTTTGGATATGCGGCCTTCGGCAGGGAGATCAGCGACGCACACAGTAGCGGCCGCCAATCGAGTTATTGCCATTCCACGTTTTTGAAACAGCCGGGTCGATCGTTCGAACCCCCGTACGGGGGATTGGCGCCTCGCTGAGCAACGTCGTCGCGGGCTGGCTTACCAATATCGGTGGATATGGGCTTGCCTATTGGGTTCATGGCGGCGTAGCCGCTTTCGCAGCTGCTGCCTTTTTCGCGGGATATAAGAGCATTGCGCCAACACAAAAGAACGATATTGGTGAGGCTGACGACCTTGCCGTCGCTACACCCTGATCGCCCTTCCGTCCTTTACCAATCTGCGAATTAAGAACGACATGAACGCACTGACCACGACTTGGGGAATAGCCGGGCTGACCGCACTCGGCGTCATCATGCGGCCTTTCGCACTGCCGGAAGCCGTATGGGCGGTCATGGGTGCGCTGCTGCTTCTGGTTTTCGGGCTGATCGGTATTGCCGATGCCTGGGTTGGCGTTACGAAGGGCCTCGACGTCTATCTCTTTCTCATAGGCATGATGCTGCTCTCCGAACTGGCTCGCCGGGAAGGTCTCTTTGATTGGCTGGCCTTGGTCGCAACCACCCATGCCAAGGGATCGCCAAGGCGGCTTTTCGTGCTGATCTATGGTGTCGGCATCGTCGTCACCGTCTTTCTCTCGAATGACGCAACAGCCGTCGTGCTGACGCCGGCGGTCTATGCGGCATGCAGGGCGGCGAGGGTGAAGGATCCCATGCCCTATCTCCTCATCTGCGCCTTCATCGCCAATGCCGCTAGTTTTGTCTTGCCGATCTCGAACCCGGCCAATCTTGTGATTTTCGGCGGCGGTACGATGCCGCCGCTGTCGCGCTGGTTTGCCGCCTTCGCCTTGCCTTCCCTCGTGTCCATTATCGTAACGTTCCTTGCGCTCTTCTGGACGCAACGTTCCGTCATCAATGCCGATAGCGTCGCGCCGGATGTCCAGGAAATGCCGCTGTCGTCAAGTGCGAAGCTTGCGGGTATCGGTCTGTGTGCCACGGCTGTCGTATTGCTTGGCGCATCCACGCTCGATTTCGATCTCGGCCTGCCGACATTTCTGGCAGGATGCCTTACCACTGCGGCCATCTTGCTGATGGAGCGCAAAAGCCCGGTCGAGACGTTCAAGGGCGTTTCCTGGAGCGTGCTGCCGCTCGTCGCCGGATTGTTCGTCGTCGTCGAGGCGCTGAACCGGACGGGATTGATCGACAGTCTGGCGCAGTATCTTTCGCACGGTGCCGCGGCCTATCCGTCACAGACGGCTGCAGCTGCAGGCGCAGTCACCGCTTTGGTTTCCAATCTCGTCAACAATCTGCCGGCGGGCCTTGTGGCAGGCAACGCTGTTCAGGCGGCGGATGTTTCCGACAAGATCGCCGGTGCCGTGCTGATTGGCGTAGATCTCGGGCCAAATCTTTCGGTGACCGGCTCACTCGCGACGATCCTGTGGCTGACGGCGCTGCGTCGCGAGGGGCTGCATATGGGAGCGTGGCCATTCCTGAAGCTTGGCGTCATCGTGATGATACCGGCGCTGGTTTGCTCAATCATTGCCCTCATCATCCAATAGGATATTTGGCCATTGGGCCAGTTGTTCAATGCTTGGACAGCTTCTTCTCGATGCGGGAAATTGATTAGGCTCAGGACCCATTGACTGGATGCTTGCCGATCATGGATATGACGCCGACTGGTTCAGGGCTGCTCTACTCCATAAGGGCATCAAACCCTGCATTCGGCGGCGCAAATCCCGCTACAAGCCGGTCAAATACGACAAGCGCCGCTACAAATGCCGCAACCGCATCGAGATCACGTTCGGTCGTCTCAAGGATTGACGCCGCATCGCTATCCGATGCGACCGATGTCCGACCGTCTTCTTCTCCGCCATCGCTCTCGCAGCAACCGCAATCTTCTGGCTGTAATCAACCAGACCTGACCCCAGCTCGCGGCCATCAACCTGTCTTCGGCCTCAAGCTGGCTCTCCTGGTGTGAAATATATTTCATTGCGTGAATTATATTGACATATCGATTTCTCCGAGGCTAATTACAGCCACCGGGGTTCGAGGAGGAAGTCCGGTTTCACGAACAAGGCGCGCGGTGCGCCATCGGCTTTTTGGGAGGGGCGTCAGCCTCGAGGAGGAACTTTGCGCAATTTTCTGGGCACGACAGCGATGGCTGTTTTGGCTGTCGCGACATTGAGCACGGCTGCGTCAGCGGCTGAAACGGAAAACCCGTTTCGCTGCAAGCCGGGTGAGAAATACGTCATGAACGTCATGGTTTCGGGCGTCGAATACTGGTTCCCGGTCTACGAAATGTTCAAGCAGGCCGGTCGGCAACTTGGCTGCGAGACCGCCTATACCGGTACGCCGGAATATGACGTCAACAAGCAGATCGCCACCTTCGATCAGGCGCTCGCCCAGAATCCGGCAGGCATTCTTGTCCATCCGATGAATTCCGACCCATTCATCGAGCCGATCAACCGCGCCATCGATCAGGGCACGGCAGTCGTCACCTTCGCGGCGGATTCGCCGCTTTCCAAGCGCATCTCCTTCATCACTTCGGACAATACGCGTGAAGGCACTTACGCCGCCGATGCAATCGCGGAGAAGCTTGGCGGTAAGGGTGAATACGCGGTGCTGGAAAATCCGGGCCAGGACAACCACGACAAGCGCATCGCCGCCTTCATCGCTCGTATGGAAACAAAATATCCTGGCATGAAGCTCGTCGGACGGGCCGCGTCGAACCAGGACCCCAACAAGGCTTATCAAGGTCTCATGAGCCTGGTGCAGGCGCATCCAAATCTCAATGCCGTGTTCATGCCGGAGGCAAATTCGGCGATCGGCGCGGCCCAGGCCAACAAGGAAAGCGGCGGCAAGATTCTCGTGATGTGCGCCGATGTCAATGCCAACATCCTCGACATGATCAAGGCCGGCGAAGTGTTCGGCTCGATCAATCCGAACCAGGGCATGCAGGGCTATATGGGCTTCATGATGTTGTGGTTTGCCAAGCATCCGGAACTGATCGACCCGATGAACGATGCCAAGCGCTCCGGCTTCAACCCGATGAGCATTCCCTTTGTCGACAATGGTCTGTCGATCGTAACGGTGGCCAATGCCGATGATTTCTATTGGGATAAATACCTGAAGCGCCGTGGCACGAAAGGCATCGAGGAGTAGGCCTTGCAAAGTGGTTGTCCGGGATGAGGAGATCCCGGGCAACCGATGCAGAGTAGGGAAGGGAGAGGATGTCATGACGCCAGCGCCGGTCTTGGAGATACGTAATGTCAGCAAACGCTTCGGCGCCATCAAGGCGCTGACGGATGTGACATTTGCCCTGGAAAAGGGTGAAGTCCATGCACTTTGTGGCGAAAACGGCGCGGGCAAGTCGACGCTCATGAACATTATCGCCGGGGTGCTGCAGCCAAATGAGGGGGAGATCCTCATCGACGGCGCGTCCGTGAAGATCTCTTCTCCGGCCGCCGCCCAGTCTCTGGGAATAGGTCTCGTCCATCAGGAAATCGCGCTTTGCCCGGATGCGACGGTTGCCGAGAACATGTTCATGGCAACAACGAACCGGCGCCGGTCGCCCTTTATGAATTTTGCTAGGCTGGAGCGGGAGGCACAGGCCATGATGGACCGCCTTGCCCCCATTGATGTCCGCCAGAAGGTCGGCGATCTGCCTATTTCCAGCCAACAGCTTGTCGAGATCGCCAAGGCCCTGACGCTCGACTGCCGCATTCTCATCTTTGACGAGCCGACGGCCGCGCTGACAGAAGCGGAAGCTCAAGTGCTCTTCGGCATCATCAACGACCTGAAAGCTCATGGCATCTCGATCGTCTATATCAGCCACCGCATGGCGGAGATATTCAGCCTTTGCGACCGCGTCACCGTCTTTCGAGACGGGCGATACGTTTCGACGGAGCATGTGTCCAATATCACGGCGGAAGATGTGGTGCGCCGCATGGTCGGCCGCGAGATTACCCAGCTCTATCCGGAAAAACAGTCCGCGGCGGAGTGCACTGGCGAGAGCATTCTTTCCGTCCGCAATCTCGGCGACGGCAAGCGCTTTCAGGATGTCAGCTTCGAATTGCGCAAGGGCGAAATTCTCGGGATCGGCGGCCTGATCGGCTCCGGCCGGACCGAGATCGCGGAGGGCATTTGCGGGCTACGTCGGACGACGGAGGGTGATATTCGGCTTGGGGACGAGGCTCTCCAAGTGAGATCCTATGCCGATGCGGTACGGGCTGGCGTTGTCTATCTCTCCGAGGATCGCAAGGGCTCCGGCGTATTTCTCGACCTGTCGATCGCGCAGAACATAGCTGCTCTCGATCTGAAGTCGTTGACCGGGCCTTTCGGCCTTTTGAATGCGAAGCTGGAGGCCGAGCGAGCGCAGGATCTTGCGCGCCGTCTCGGCGTTCGCATGGGCGGTATAGACATGCCGGTATCGTCGCTTTCGGGGGGCAATCAGCAGAAGGTCGCCATCGCCAAACAACTGGCGGTCGATCCGAAGGTGATCCTCATGGACGAGCCGACGCGCGGCATCGACGTCGGCGCGAAATCAGAAATTCATCGCCTGCTGCGTGACCTCTCCCGTTCCGGGATCGGCATCGTCGTCATCACGTCGGAACTACCCGAGCTCCTTGGTCTTTGCGACCGGGCGATCGTCATCCGCGAAGGCACCGTTGCCGGCGAGCTCGAAGGAGCAGCGATGACGGAAGAGGCCATCATGCGACTCGCTTCGGGTATCGGCACCGGACAACACACCACATCGAAGGCATCAGAGCATGCCGTCTGAGAAAAAGGCAGAAACGGGGGACAAGGCAATGAAAGATCATGCATTGGCGGTGACGAGGGAGCGCGCTTCCTCCTGGAGAAAGCTTGGAACAATGCGGGAAGCGGGGCTGATCGCCATCATTCTTGCCCTCTGCATTCTGATGAGCTTCGCCTCCCCGCATTTTCTGACGCTCGGCAATTTCAGGGCGATGCTGATGTCGTTCTCGGTCGAGGGCATCGTTGTCGTCGGCATGACAATCCTTCTGATTGTCGGTGGTATCGATCTCTCGGTCGGGTCGGTAGTCTGCTTCTCGATGGTCCTGTCGGGATCGCTATTCCTGATGGGACTGGATCCTTGGAGTGCGTCGCTGATCGGCATCCTCGTCAGCGCGCTGATCGGCTGCGCCATGGGCTTCTTCGTCACCGTCATCGGCCTCAATCACTTCATCACATCGCTGGCCGCCATGGTGATCGTGCGCGGCATCTGCCTCATCATCACCAAGGGAACGCCGCTGTCACTGTTCACGCTGCCGCCTTCCTTCAAGGCCATCGGGCAGGGCACGTTTTACGGGGTGCCCTTTGTGATCCTGATCTTTGTCGCCGTGGTCGCCATCTTCGACTTTCTGCTGCGCAGGGCAACGGCCTTCCGCAAGGTCTTTTACACCGGCAGCAACGAGAAGGCGGCGCTCTATTCCGGGATCAAGACCAACCAGGTCAAGTTCTGGGTCACCGTGCTCTGCGCCACGCTGTCAGGCGTTGCCGGCGTCATCTACATGTCGCGGTTTGGCGCCGCGACGCCCACCTTCGGCGTCGGAATGGAGCTCAACATCATCGCAGCGGCCGTCATAGGCGGCGCGTCCCTGAGCGGCGGTTCCGGCACGATCCTCGGCGCCATCCTCGGTATCGCGCTTTTGTCCGTGGTCACGAGCTCGCTGATCCTGCTCAATGTATCGGTCTATTGGCAGGACATGATCAAAGGCTGCATTCTACTCGCCGCCGTTTCCATCGACCATTTCCTGCACAAGCGGAAGGCTGCCTGACATGCCGATTGCAAAGTCGAAATCCCCATCCGCGCCCCGCGAGGAAATCGTCATCGCGCGCCAGATGCATCAGGCTCTCGTTCTGCACTTCCTTGAGGGCCTGACCCAGGCGCAGATTGCCGATCAGCTCGGCCTCTCGCATGCCACCATCAACCGGTTGATCAAGCGCGGTCGCCAGCTCGGCCTCGTCGAGATCAAGATCAAATCTCCCGTCGAACCGCTGGTCGACATGGAAGAGCAGCTTCTGGCGCTTGGCGGCATCAGCCGCGCCATCGTGGTGCCGACGGTGTCCGATAATCCGCAAACGACGTTGCAGACGGTCGGAGAAGCGGCGGCGCGGCTGCTTCTCGAGCAGATTGCGGACGGCGATACCATCTGCATCACCGGCGGCAAGGGTGTCAGCGCAGTTGTTGCCAGCCTTCAGCCGCCGCGCCGTTTCGATGTCGCGGTCATCCCGGCAACCGGCTGCGTGCAGGGCAAGCACTATACGGATGTGAACCACGTCTCGACGATGATGGCCGACCGGCTCGGCGGCCACTCATTCCAGATCCACGCGCCTCTCTTTGCCGACAGCGCCGCCGAGCGCGACATGCTGATCAACATGCGCTCGGTTGCCGACGTCTTCAGGCAGGCGCGCGAGGCCAAGGTCGCGGTCGTCGGCATCGGCTCCATTCTTTCCGACGACTCCAGCTATTATGACCTGCATCCCTCTTCGAGCACCGACCGCGCAGCAATCGAACGCTCCGGCGCCTCATGCGAACTGCTGGCGCATCTGCTCGATGACCAGGGCAGTATTTGCGATTACAGCCTCAACCGGTCCCTGGTCTCGCTGACCCTTCCGGAGTTTGCCTCGATCCCGACGAAGATTGGCGTGGCAAGCGGGCCGAACAAGGCAGGGCCGATCCTCAGCGTCATGCGCGGTCATCATCTCGATACGCTGGTTACCGACGAAGCGACCGGCGCGCGCGTTTTGGCGCTCGCAAACGGCGAAGGACAACGCGCATGAGCGAGCAGCAATTGATACGCGATATAGGAAGGTCCGGCGTCGCCGCTTCCGCAGTCGGCCTCGGAACATGGGCGATCGGCGGCTGGATGTGGGGCGGCACGGATGAGGCGGAATCGATCGCCGCGATCCAGGCGTCGCTGGATGCCGGCGTCACATTGATCGATACAGCACCGGCCTACGGGCTCGGTCGATCCGAGGAGATCGTCGGCAAGGCGCTTGCGGGCCGCCGTGACAAGGCGGTTATCGCCACCAAATGCGGCCTCGTGTGGCACACCGACAAGGGCAGACATTTCTTCGATCAGGATGGCAGACCGGTTCACCGCTATCTTGGCCGCGATGCGATCTTCCACGAGGTCGAAGAGAGCCTGCGGCGCCTCGCGACGGACTATATCGACCTCTACATCACCCATTGGCAGGATCCTACCACCCCGGTCGAGGAGACGATGCGGGCGCTGGAAGATCTGAAGGCATCGGGCAAAATCCGGGCAATCGGCGCCAGCAATGTCGGAGCGCCGGAACTTGAAGCCTATATTTCGACTGGCGGCCTGGATGCCATCCAGGAGCGCTTCAGCATGATCGACCGGGAGATCGAGATCGATCTGCTGCCGCTGACCCGAGCGAACGGCATTTCGACGCTAAGCTATTCCTCGCTTGCACTCGGCCTTTTGTCCGGCACCATTGGACCCGACCGGGTCTTTTCCGGCGACGATCAACGGCGGGAGAATCCGCGCTTTTCCGTTTCCAACCGCGAGAAAGCGCTGGCCTTTGCGACTGCCATCAGGCCGGTTGCCGATAGGCACAAGGCCAGTGTTGCGCAAATCGTCATCGCCTGGACGCTCGTTCAACCCGGCGTCACCTTTGCCCTCTGTGGCGCGCGCAATCCCGCGCAGGCGCTCGACAATGCCCGGGCCGGAACCATACGGCTGGATGCAGATGATCGATCAGCCATCGATGCAGCAATTTCAGCGAAACTGACCGATATGGACAGGTAACGGATCGTCATCATGAATCGTGAAGAGACGTTCGACGGGCTTCGCCGGAGCCCGAAGGTGGACGCGTGTGTCATCGGCGGCGGCATCAACGGCATCAGCGTCTTTCGCGAGCTGGCGCTGCAGGGGCTTAATGTGCTTCTGATCGAGAAGCATGACTATTGCTCGGGGGCGAGCGCGGCATTGTCGCGCATGGTGCATGGCGGCCTTCGCTATCTCGAAAACGGCGAGTTCAAGCTGGTGCAGGAATCGCTCGTCGAGCGTGATCGACTGCTGCGCAATGCGCCACACTATGTCGCTCCGCTGCCGACGACGGTGCCGGTCTTCGATATCGTCTCCGGGCTTGGCAATGGCCTGGTTCGCTTCCTGGGGTTGACCCGCCGGCCCAGTCGCCGCGGTGCCATCGCCATCAAGGCCGGGCTCAGCATCTACGACTTCCTGACGCGCAAGCGGGCGATGATGCCGCGACATCAGTTTCGCGGCCGGCGCAGCACGCTTGCCAAGTGGCCGGCGCTCAATCCCGACATCAAGAGTTCGGCCACCTATTACGATGCTTGGGTCAGCCACCCGGAACGCCTCGGCATCGAACTGCTGGACGACGGACTGTCGGCCGGGCGGCAGGCACGGGCGCTGAATTATGCCGATATCCGCGCGGCCGGCGAAGGCCGATATCTCGTCCGCGACACCATCGCAGGTTCTTCGGCAATGATCGAACCGACGCTGATCATCAACGCAACCGGCGGATGGATCGACATTACCAACGGTACGCTCTTTAAACCTGAAACGCAGGCGGCACCCCTGATGGGCGGAACCAAAGGCTCTCACCTCATCATCGGCAATGCGAGGCTTTACGAAGCGCTGGCCGGCCACATGATCTACTACGAGAACGAGGATGGCCGGATCTGCATCCTGTTTCCCTATCTGGGCAGGGTCCTGGTCGGCTCGACCGATATCCGCATCGACGATCCCGACAGTGTACGCTGCGAAGCGGACGAGCGGGATTACATATTGCAGTCCCTGTCCTTCGTTCTGCCCGATATCGCGATCCGGCCGGAAGAGATCAGCTTCCAGTTCTCCGGCGTGCGGCCACTGCCGGCGAGCACCGACAGCTTCACAGGCCGCATCCCGCGCGATCATTTCTGCACGGTCGTGGACGCCGACGATGGTGGTCCGTCGGTGCTGTGCATGATCGGCGGCAAATGGACGACCTTTCGGTCGTTCGGCGAACTCGCGGCCGATCTCGCGCTGGAGCGGCTGGGGAAAGAGCGGCGAATTTCGACCGCCGACCGCGCGATCGGCGGTGGGCGGCGGTTTCCCCTGGATCGTGCTGCCTGGATCGCCCGAGTGGCCTCGGAGAAAGGAATTCCGGGCAGTCGCATGGCGACACTTTTCAGCCGCTACGGCACGCAGGCGGAAGCGATCGCCGGCTTCGTTGCGACGGCACCCGACAGACCCATGCCGCATCCGGACTATTCGGAGCGCGAACTGCTTTTTCTCATCCGCAACGAGGCGGCGGAACATCTTGACGACGTGCTGCTGAGGCGCACCACGCTTGCGATATCAGGTGATCTCTCCCAGCAGATGATGGATGCGGTGCTCGCTCTTCTGGCTGCGGAAAAAGCCTGGACACCGACGCAGAGCGCTGCCGAACGCGGCCGTTTTCTCACCCTTTTGCGTGAACGCCATGGCGTCACCGAAAGCACTCTTACAGACCGGAACGAACAAAGGAGCATGGAATGCGAAGCAACAGCAAAGTCCGGATGAACCGGCTGTTCAACGGCGGTCGCTGCCTGGACGTGGCCATTGATCACGGTGTCTGCAACGAGCCGTCCTTCCTCAACGGCCTCGAAGACATGCCGGCGGTCGTGAAGACCCTGGCGGCGGCGGCCCCCGATGCGATCCAGATGAATTACGGCCAGGCAGACCTGCTGCAAACTATTGCCGCCAAGAATAAGCCGGCGCTGGTGATGCGCGTTGACATGGGAAACCCGTATAACCGCACGCGTCACCGGGACATGTGGGCTGTGCTCCAGAACGAAGCCGAGCCGCTGATCGGCGCGATCGAGATGGATGCGGCCTGCGTCGTCGTCAATCTCTTCATGCTTCCAGACGAGCCGGATCTCTTTCGCCAATGCGTTGAGAATATTGCCCGCGTGCGCGCGGACTGCGACAAGTACGGCCTGCCATTGATGATCGAGCCGCTCGTGATGCAACCGGTGGACAGGGCCGGTGGCTACATGGTCGATGGTGATGCGGACAAGATCGTCACCTTGACGCGATTGGCGCGGGAGATGGGGGCGGATATCGTCAAGGCGGACCCGACCACCAATGCGGAGGATTTTCATAGGGTTGTCGAGGCAGCACGGTGCCCGGTTCTGGTTCGCGGCGGCGGTAAGGAAGATCTTCGCGCCGTCTTCGACAAATCGGCGGCCTTGATGCGGCAGGGCGCCATGGGCATGGTCTATGGACGCAACATCTATCAGCACGCCAATCCGGGCGCCGTCGTGCGCGGGCTGATGGCGATCATACATGACGATGCCGGCGGCGAGGAAGCCTTCGCGCTTTATCAGCGCGGCTGACAATGAAGACGGGAGCCTTGGGAGGGGTTCGGCATGGCAGGTTATCTATTGGGGCTCGACGCCGGCAACACCGTCATCAAGGCGGTGATCTTCGACCGGGAGGGCAACGAAATTGCGGCGGCGGCGGCAGAGGGTCACAGCCGCATGCCATGCCCTGGACATGTGGAACGCGGGCTCGACGAGCTATGGGCGAATGCCCGTGAGGTCATAGGCATCTGCATCGAGCGGGCCTCAATCCGGCCAGAAGATATCATTGCCGTTGGCTGTGCCGGTCACGGAAACGGGCTTTATGCGCTGGATCGCGATGGGCAGCCGCTGCTCGGCATTCAATCGCTGGATACGCGAGCGGCGGCTCTCGTCGAGGAATGGCAGGCGCAAGGGGTTGGTGACCGCACCTATCCGATCGGCCAGCAGCGGCCGTGGCCGTCGCAGACGCCGACCTTGCTTGCCTGGCTGAAACGGTATCGGCCGGAAACCTTCGCCAGGATTGGCACGGTTTTCCTGTGCAAGGACTTCATCGTCAATCGGCTCACCGGCATGCGGGTGAGCGAGGTTTCCGATATGACCGGTTGCGGTTTGCTTGACGTCGCCAATCGCCGCTACGACCGGGTGCTGATGGAAGCCTATGGCCTTGGCGACTGCATGGAGCTTCTACCGCCCTTGATTGAAAGCACGGATATCGCGGGGGAGATCGCGACGGAGGCGGCCATCGAGACCGGGCTTGCCGCCGGCACGCCTGTTGTCGGCGGTCTGTTCGATGTTGTCGCGTCTGCCGTCGGCTCCGGCGTCACGCGAACGGGTGCCGCCTCGATCATCGCGGGAACCTGGAGCATCAATCAGGTCATCATCGACAGGCCGCAGCTGGCCGGGCCAGTCTTCATGTCCTCTACCTTCGACCGGGAGCGTTATATGGCGATCGAGTCGAGCGCCACGTCGGCGGCAAATCTTGAATGGCTGGTGCGGGAATTCTTTTCCGACGCTTCGACGGATGGCCGCTCACCTTTCGATCTCTGTGGCGAACTCGCCGCCGCTATTGAGCCGGCTGCGGATGACCCGCTCTATCATCCGTTCCTCTATGGCGCGCAGCAGAACGGCAATGCCCGCGCCGGCTTTTATGGTGTTGCCGGCTGGCATACGAAGGGGCATCTCGTGCGTGCTGTCCTCGAAGGCGTCGCTTTCGGTCACCGTGAGCACATAGAGACAATGCGCCGAGCCGGAGCCGTCTTCAACGAAGCGGTGCTTTCGGGCGGCGGTTCCCGGAGCCTGATCTGGCCGCAGATATTTGCCGACGTTCTGGGTCTGCCTGTGTCGATCGCGCGCTCGCGCGAAACCGGTGCGCTCGGAGCGGCAATCACCGCAGGAACAGGCGCCGGTATCTTCGCGGACTTTGCCGCAGGCGCGGCCTCGATGGTGCGGATGGAGCGCAACTATACGCCGAACAGGCGCCTGGAAGGCCACTATGAACGGCGTTATGGCCTTTACCGCGATATCGCCGAGGCGATGGTCCCGATCTGGCGGCGCCTTGCCTCAGGGGCCGATCAAATAGCAGGAGCCATGAAATGAGCGGATCTTCGAACGAGGCGATCGCAGATGCCGGTTCCTATGACTTCATCATCGTCGGAGCCGGGTCGGCCGGATGTGTGCTGGCCAATCGTCTCTCTGCAAATCCGGCAAACCGTGTGCTGTTGCTCGAGGCAGGCGGCAGCGACCGATATCATTGGGTGCACATCCCGATTGGTTACCTCTTCTGCATGGGCAACCCGCGGGTGGATTGGATGATGAAGACTGCCGCTGAGCCCGGACTCAACGGCCGATCGCTTCCTTATCCGCGCGGAAAGCTGCTTGGTGGCTGCTCCTCGATCAACGGAATGATCTACATGCGTGGGCAAGCCGCCGATTATGACGGATGGCGGCAGGCGGGCAATGCCGGATGGGGTTGGGACGATGTGTTGCCGTATTTTCTCAAGTCCGAAGACAATTACCGCGGCAAATCGGCCCTGCATGGGGAGGGCGGCGAATGGCGTGTGGAGCGGCAGCGCCTCTCCTGGCCGATTCTCGACGCGTTCCGGGAGGCAGCGGCGGAACTCGGCATTCCGAAGACGGATGATTTCAACGGCGGCGATAATGAGGGCTCGGGTTATTTTGAGGTCAATCAGCGCAGCGGAGTGCGCTGGAACACCACCAAGGCCTTCCTGCGCCCTGCGATGAAAAGGCCCAATCTCAGGGTCCTGACTGGGGCGGAAACGGAAAAACTTCAACTCGACGGCCTCCGGGCCACCGGTGTTCGTTTTCGAATGAACGGCAGGTTGCACATGGCGCGTGCCGGGCGAGACATCATTCTCTCGGCCGGAGCGATCAATTCGCCAAAGATACTGGAAATTTCCGGGATCGGCAGTCCCGGCCTATTGCGGGCCGCAGGCATCGACGTGGCTCATTCGCTGCCCGGTGTCGGCGAGAATTTGCAGGATCACCTGCAGATCCGCACTGTCTTTCGCATCGAGGGCGCGAAGACGCTCAACCAGCTCTACCACAACCTTTTTGCCCGCGCGGGCATGGGGCTTGAATATGCCTTTCGCCGGTCCGGTCCGCTTTCCATGGCGCCCAGCCAGCTCGGCATCTTTGCAAAGAGCGATCCATCCCTGGCGACGGCGGACCTTGAATATCACGTCCAGCCTCTCAGCACCGACCGGTTGGGCGAGCCGCTGCATCGCTATCCAGCCGTGACCGTATCTGTTTGTAATCTCCGTCCGGAAAGCAGGGGAACGGTTCATGTGACGGGTCCAAACACCTCTGCGACACCGGACATAAAGCCGAATTACCTATCGGCGAGCCGAGATTGCATCGTCGCGGCCAAATCGATCCGCCATGCTCGTAGCCTGATGCACACAAGCTCGATCTCGGCCTTCGCGCCAAAGGAAATGCTGCCAGGCACGGAGTTCCAGAGCGACGAGGAACTGATCCGAAGGGCCGGCGACATTGCGACGACGATTTTTCACCCTGTCGGCACCTGCAAGATGGGGAGCGACGAAAACGCGGTTGTCGACGCCCGGCTGCGCGTACACGGCATCGGCGGACTGAGGGTCGTTGATGCTTCGATCATGCCGAATATCGTTTCGGGCAACACGAATTCGCCGGTCATCATGATCGCCGAGAAGGCCGCGGAGATGATTGTCGAGCGAGTGTGAGCTGCAAGGAAAGAAATTCCATCATGTGTCTGCGCCGCAGAGAGCATCCACATGGAGTCATCGCGAGACTGAATTATCCTGAAAACGGGACACGTTCTTGGAGAACGGCTGTTCTCCGATAACATGAAAACACGGACTCACGATTGAATATCCTGCGACCTGCATCAATGCGCTTTGAATGAAAAACGCCGAGGACGAGGCAGTTTTGATCCAAGGAGTGCCAAGGCCGTTACTCGATAGCTCGGTCCGTTCATGCTGTCGGCTGTCCTGACCGGAACGGACCTCCGCTACCATGTGCGCCGGTGTTCGTCGAACCGCTACTGGATGGGGGTCGCAATGATCGTTCATGAAAAAGAAATCGATCTCCAGGGCCAAAGACCAGTTTGCCAAATGCAATTCTTCGAAGCTGCCTGTGGCTGGGGATCGACTATCAATCGGCGCCTGGATACGTCGGCAGCGGTGGGTTTTGGCGTTGCCCCAAGTCGTATCCAATTTTGAGTTCGTTGCTTGGGGTTAGGGCGATTCTGGCGCTGCGCTTCGAGTGGATTCACACAGATGGAATCTGATTGGGATGCGGATAGTGCCACTGCCGTCGCGATTGCCGGATGGGAGCTTTCCGGGTCTACAGTTCGAATTCGCGACGGAACCAAGAATGCTGGCTGTTGACTTTTGTGAAATATCACAACATTCTATGAAGTGAGGATGAAGTCTGGGCGACTTGGGCGGGAGGCGCTGAGGTCGACAAACAGACAAGGGAGGGAAAGTTTCATGCAGATTCTATCCAGTGGGATGCGCGTATCGATCGGCCTTGTGGTGTCGGCTCTGGCGCTCGGTGCAATGACAGGCTCGGCCGTTGCCCAGGCAAAGGAAACGATCACCTTCGCCGCGGCAATGTTCTCCGAAGCGGGAAGAGGTGACCGGGCCAAGGCATGGGTCGACAAATTCAACAAGAGCCAGGACAAAATCGAAGTCCAGCCTATCGCAATTCCCTTCTCGAGCTTCGCAAATACCGTGTTCACCCAGATGGGCGGTGGCGGTGGGCCTGATATCATCCGGTTTGACCAGATCGACTATTTCGCCGCCGTCCCGTCGGGCAAGATTTTGCCGTTGGACGATGTCATCAAGGATGGCGATTATAAATTCACCGCACCGGACAAGTATCTGAAGGTTGATGGCAAGCGATATGGGGTCATCTTCGATACGACCGGATACGCGATGCTCTACAACAAGGATCTCCTGAAGGCCGGGGTGCCGACGACCTTCGATGCGTTTCTGGATGCCGCCAAGAAAATGACCGGCAACGGCCAGTTCGGTTATGCCTACCGCGCCACGATGGCGGAGCGCGCGGGCTTCTGGCAGGATCTTTGCAATTATGTCTTTGGCTTCGGCGGCCGCTGGAGCAAGGACGGCAAACTGACCGTCAATAGCCCTGAAGTCGTGGCCGGTGTTACCGCCTACAAGAAAGCCTATGATCTCGACATAACGCCGAAGGGCGCGGATGCCGCCACCTATCGCCGCATGTTCTGGGAAGGCAAGGTGGCAATGGAGATCGACAATGGCGGCGTTGCAGCCATCTTCCATCAAAATTCCCCCAATCTGGCTTTCGCGGCCGCACCGTCACCGTTCCCGACGCCGGCACAGGGTCTGATCATGACGATGCTGTCGATCAACGCGAACACCAAGCACAAAGACGCCACTGTCGCCTTCCTGAAATGGGCCCTTGAGCCGGAAAACCAGAAGGAATTGAGCACGGCGATGGGCACCCTCATCGGAACCGTCGTAGACCGGACGCCGGAAGAGAATGCCGCTCAGCCGTGGCTTGCGGTCTATGACAAGCAGGTGGAGAACGCAGTGCCGCAGCTCGTCATGGGCATGGAAACGAAGACGCCGGAGATCCAGCAGATCGTGCTCGAAAATGTCCTCAAGGTTCTTCAGGGCGGAACAGATCCGCAAGAAGCGATGGACGCTGCACAAAAGCTGATCGAACGTCGGGTCCTGCGCCGCTGAACGCGGCGCAGCCTCTCACTTGTAGTTCCATCACGGCGGGTCAAGATCATGCAAAAGACAACCCCGAAAGACGGCTCGCTGGATGGCAGCCGCTGGGCGCCCTACATCTTCGTTGCGCCGATCGTCGTCTATCTCCTGGTGTTTCAGGTCTTTCCGCTGATCCAGGAGTTTCTGCTCAGCTTCACCTCGACATCGTTGCTGGCGCCGGATGACCAGACCTTCGTCGGTCTCGACAATTATAATTTCCTGTTCGAGACCGGCGACTTCGTGGGGGTATTGTGGGTCACCGCAATATACACGGTTGCCTGCGTTTTTCTGTCTCTGGCTTTGGGTCTTGGCACCGCATTGCTCCTGAACAGCCCGTTTTTGGGGCGAGGGGTTGCGCGGGCGCTCGTGACCGTCCCTTGGGCAGCGCCGCCGGTGGCCGTCGCCCTGATCTTCACCTGGATACTCAACTCGCAATACGGGATTTTCAACCACACCCTGAGAACATTGGGCCTGCCTTTCGCGAATGAGAACTGGCTGGACAATCCAAGCTTGGCGCTGCCGGCCATCCTCATGACGACGATCTGGCAAATATTTCCATTCTCCTCGGTGGTCATCCTCTCTGCATTGCAGGGCGTTTCGCCGGAGATTCGCGAAGCGGCCATGATCGACGGAGCCGATCGTTTCAATATTTTCAAGACGGCGGTCTGGCCGACGATCCAACCAACCGTGATGCTGCTTGCACTCTTCATCACCATCTGGTCGCTGCGCAGGTTCGATCTGATCTGGCTGATGACGCAAGGCGGCCCGCTCGGCGCCACAAACACGCTTGTGATCGAACTCTACCGCAATGGCTTCGTCTACCGCGATCTCGGCACGGCCGCCGCAATCGGCATGATTGGCCTGTTGGTCGCCCTTGTCGTGACCGTAGTCTATTTCAAGGTGACGCAACGCGCTGAAAAGTTGCAGGGGAAACGTTGATGAAAACCAATCCCTGGCAGCACGCAGTTCGCATGATCGCAGTTCTGGCACTTCTGGGCGTCGCCGTCTTTCCAATTTATTGGATGCTGGTCACGTCCCTGACACCCTCGGGGGATCTCTTCGTCGACCGGCCGCACTTCTTGCCGTCGCTCTTTGAAGCCGGCATTTATCTCGAGGTCTTCAAGACCATACCGGTCGCGACCTGGCTGCTGAACAGCACGATCGTTGCGGCGGGCACGACGGTTCTGAGCATCGTTCTGTCCATCCTGCCTGCCTATGCGCTGTCGCGTTTCAAGTTCGCCGGCATGGGACTGGTTGGCTTCGTATTGTTCGCGACCCAGATGCTGCCCGAGGCAATGCTGGTGGTGCCGCTCTATGCCATCTTCGGCAAGCTTGGTCTGCTCAACAGCCTTGGCGGGCTCATTCTCGCCAACACCGCTTTCACCGTTCCCGTCATTACCTGGATCCTCAAAGGGTCGATCGACAGCCTGCCGATCGAAGTCGAGGAAGCCGCCCGCATGGACGGGTGCTCGAAGATCGACATCGTTATGGCGGTGGTTATTCCGTTGATCGGCCCGACGCTCGCGGCGGCCGCC